>JBBSBT010000150.1:0-7032 GCA_038250985.1 Bacteroidales bacterium | reverse complement strand
GTGTGACGGTCTTTGGGAGTACTTTCAATAATTGATTGAACATCTTCCTCAAAACCCATATCCAGCATTTCGTCAGCTTCATCAAGAACCAGGAACTGTACTTCCGACAGATCAGCGTATTTACGCATAATCATATCGAGCATACGGCCCGGGGTAGCGGCAATAATCTGGGTGCCGGCCCTCAGCTGTTTTGCTTGTGCCTCAATACTTGCACCGCCATAAACGGCAGTAACTTTAATATTGGGCATATATTTTGAGTAAGAATTCAGGTCACTTGCAATCTGCATACACAATTCGCGTGTAGGACTCAGAATCAGTGCCTGTGTTTTTTTGTTGTCAGGGTCGATGAGCTGTAGCAGCGGTAATCCAAAAGCTGCGGTTTTTCCTGTTCCTGTTTGTGCCAGGGCAACAATATCAGTGTTATTTTCAATTATTCGCGGGATAACGGCCTCCTGCACGGGCATAGGGTTTTCGAACCCCAGTTCTTTGATGGCTTTCAGTATGTTTTCCTGAAGCCCCAGTTGATCAAATGTATTCATTAAATTGTTTAAGATTAAGGCGGCAAAGGTACTCTTTAATAGCGCTCAAATAACATGAAGTAGTTAATAATCAGTATAAATAGAATTTGCAGCAATTTGAAGGAGTGCTGTTTCTTACAATAATTTTCCTTTTATATTCAAACCTCACCAGATTCTTGCTATTATTGATTTTGTGATGAAGATGTTATTCTTTAAAATTCAGTGAGACATGAATCAGATTGTGGATCATGGAGGAAAATTTGAGTTCTGTCTGATTGATTTACTATTGTATTATAGAGTTCTTATTAAAACCGTATTAACATTTGAATATTTTCAAATGCTAAGCTATCGTTTTATTATCAGCTTTTGACTGCCAGTCATTCTTTTTGATTTTGTAGATATTACATAAATCCCGTTACACAAGTCTTCAATGTTGATTTGTTGATTTTTTTGATTTAGCATTCCCGTCCAAACTAATACTCCCGTAACAGAATAGATATTAAATTTCAAAATTTCACTCGATGGCTTCTTAATAGCAAAATTAACAAAATCTGAGGCAGGATTTGGATAAATACTAAAAAGAAAAGCTTCTGTTTCATTTATACCATTTGAAGTCACATGAAAATAATTACATGTGCTGTCACCGGAATAAACCTTAGTGCCGTCATTATTGTACCAAAAGAAAGTTGAACTCTTTATGATATTATTGATGTCGTAGGTATACTTATAAATATTATTATTCCTCCAGGTTGAGCCAACCCATTCTTGCGAAAGATCACTTATTTGATTGTTGTTTAAATCATATGTATGAGTATTCAAAGAAGAGTTTTTCCATGCGTTATTGTCCCAATTTTGAAATAGGGTACTTGCCCTGTTATTATTAAGGTCATAAGTGAATATGTTTTGACTGTAATTTACCCACTTCTGGTCAATCCTCCATTGAAAAAGTTCAGTCAATAAATTATTGTTGTTATCATAATAGCAAAAACTTTTACAGGAATCAACTGAAGAAGTTCCACCATAGTTTGCTAACACAGTACTAATTCGAATGTTATTTTCATCAAAATAATATAAATATTTATACAAATCCGTCCAGCTACCATCCCATTTTTGTGCCAAGTAGGTTATCTCATTGTTGTTATCATCATAAGTTGAGATATACTGAAAAGAGCTTTCAAAATAAACTTCTAAATGATGGCTCACGTGCCTGATTCGATTGTTATAAACATCATATGAATAGGTATTTGAATGGTAATTTGCCCAGTCACCATTTATTCTGTTCCACTTCTCAATTAATTCACTTGTCAAATTATTGTTGCTATCATAAGAGTAGCTGTATCTCATGTAATCAATCCAGGTATCCGGATATGGCTGCAATGTTTGGATCAATTCGCTTGTCTTGAGGTAGTTTTTATCGTATTTAATGTTTGCTGTTCTTTGAAATGGTTTGACTTCCCATTCATTTGCAGATGCATTCCAGAGCCAAAGGTAAATGCTATCGTATATAACAGTATAAGAATTTGTACTGCTTTCCCTTGGTGTACCCCTAACTGGTTCATTTTGCAATTCTTGTTTGTCAATAGGGATTGACCACTCTGACTGATTATACAAACTTACCGAAGTTGTTTTTTTTACAGTGAACTGATTGAAATTGTTTCTGTTTTGAGGATATGTACTGCTCAACTCTCCAAAAAGTATGGTCAGCAAAAGGAAAATGGGGAATAGTTTTTTCATATTATAAAGTCACTAAGTAATAAGAAATCAAACAAAACTATTATAAATACCTTTTACAAATATAATTCTTTTAGTTGCATCTGAATTCTAATTAGGGGTTAATATTTTTGTAATTCCTATCTTTGCACCACAAAAACATATTAGGCATGATTCATTTCTTTCGAAAAGACAAAACGGTGTACACAGTACATCATCAAACAGATATTGACAGGAATGATATCCCCAGGCTGGAATGGCTTTTTGGTGATGCCCGGCAGGTATGCGAAAGCAGAATGACCGGGTTTTTTGTTGGTCCCCGCCGCGAAATGATTACTCCCTGGAGTACCAATGCTGTTGAGATAACCCAGAATATGGGAATTGAAGGAATTCTGCGCATCGAGGAGTTTTCGGAAGTACCGGATGATCAGGCACCTTTTGATCATATGCTGCAACGCTTATATACCGGCCTTGACCAGGATATGTTTACCATTCATAAACTGCCTGAACCCATAATAAACATTGATGATATTGCTGCTTATAACAAAAAAGAAGGCCTGGCGCTCAGCAGCGAAGAAATTGAATACCTGGATGAAGTAAGCCTGAAACTCGGCCGCAAATTGACGGATAGTGAAGTTTTTGGCTTTTCGCAGGTGAACTCCGAACATTGCAGGCATAAAATTTTCAACGGCACTTTCGTGATCGACGGTATCGAAAAAAACGAAAGTCTCTTTCAACTCATCAAAAAAACATCTAAAGAGCATCCGGGTCGAATCGTATCCGCATACACTGATAATGTCGCTTTTGTTGAAGGCCCTGTTGCCGAGCAGTTTGCACCTGCAACCCAGGATAAACCCGATTATTTTGAAACCCGGGAAATCGAAACCGTTATTTCACTTAAAGCCGAAACGCATAATTTCCCGACAACCGTTGAACCGTTCAATGGCGCAGCAACAGGTTCGGGCGGTGAAATACGCGATCGGATGGCTGGTGGAAAAGGCTCCATGCCGATAGCCGGAACAGCGGTATATATGACTTCGTATCCCCGCACCGGCGATGGCCGCGAATGGGAAGCCGAAAATGAACCCCGACCATGGCTCTATCAAACTCCTGAGGAAATTTTAATTAAAGCATCAAATGGCGCCAGCGATTTTGGCAATAAATTCGGGCAACCGCTCATCTGCGGTTCGGTGCTTACTTTTGAGCATTCGGAAAACGATAAACGATACGGTTACGATAAAGTTATTATGCAGGCCGGTGGTATAGGTTACGGCCGGAAGACTGACAGCCTCAAAGGCCATCCGCATCCCGGCGATAAAGTAATTGTAATGGGTGGCGATAATTACCGCATCGGGATGGGCGGCGGAGCTGTTTCGTCGGTTGCTACCGGTGAATTTCACAGCGGCATTGAGATGAATGCCATTCAGCGCTCCAATCCCGAAATGCAGAAACGTGTATACAATGCTATCCGCGCTATGGCCGAAAGTGCAGAAAATCCTATTATCTCGGTTCACGATCACGGTGCCGGAGGACACTTGAATTCACTCTCCGAACTGGTTGAAGAACAGGGCGGAGCCATCGACCTGGGCAAACTACCTGTGGGAGATCCTACATTATCAGGGAAAGAGATTATCGGCAATGAATCGCAGGAACGCATGGGCCTGGTGCTTCATGCGGCTGATGTAGCAACCATGCAGAAAGTTGCAGAACGTGAGCGTGCCCCGTTTTATGTTGCCGGAGAAATTACCGGTGATATGAATTTTTCATTTATAAATCCCGTTACCGGAGATGCACCTATCAATCTGCCACTTAAATACTTTTTCGGGAAACCGCCACGTACTGTTATGGCTGATAAAAAAATCAGAACAACGTTTAGACAGCCGGAATATGATCAATCACAATTAACACATTACGTGGAGCAGGTATTGCAGCTTGAAGCTGTAGCGTGTAAGGACTGGCTTACCAATAAAGTGGACCGATCGGTTACCGGCCGTATCGCGCATCAGCAAACAGCCGGTCCGCTCCAGCTTCCGCTGAATAACCTTGGCGTTGTTGCCATGGATTACCAGGGCGTGAAAGGCATTGCCACTTCTATCGGTCATTCACCGGTTGCAGGATTAATTGATCCGGAAGCAGGATCGAAACTTTCGGTTGCGGAAGCACTCACAAACCTGGTTTGGGCGCCCATTGAACAAGGTCTGGGTGGTGTTTCACTCAGCGCAAACTGGATGTGGCCCTGCCGCAACGAAGGCGAAGATGCACGTTTGTACAAAGCAGTTGAAGCAGTCAGTGATTTTGCCATTGCACTTGGCGTCAATATCCCGACCGGAAAAGATTCCCTGTCGATGACACAGAAATATCCGGGCGGCGACACCGTAATGGCACCTGGCACTGTTATTATATCAACCGTTGGCGAGGTCACTGATATCAGGAAGGTGATAAGTCCGGTATTGAAAGAACGATTTACATCAACGCTCGTATATATTGATTTCACAAAAAACGGATTTAACCTGGGTGGCAGTTCTTTTGCACAGGCACTGAATAAACTGGGAGGGAACTCTCCCGAAATTAAAGATGCAGCCTATTTTCGCCTCTGCTTTGAAGCAGTACAGGAACTCAACAATAAGGATATGATACTGGCAGGTCACGATGTTTCGGCCGGCGGATTGATTACCACCCTACTCGAAATGGCTTTCAGTCATAATACCATCGGGCTGGACCTGAACCTGGACGAGATGAATGAAAATGATATCATCAGGTTACTTTTCAGCGAAAACCCAGGTGTCGTGATCCAGGTAAACGATCTCGACTTTGTGAGTATATATCTCCATGAAAAAGGCATCAGCTACAGCGAACTGGGTAAACCAATGGCAGGAAAAATACTGGCTATTTCGCATCAGCAGCAGAATTATACTTTTGATATTCACGCTTTACGCGATAAATGGTTCCGCTCATCGTACCTGCTCGACCGAAAGCAGAGCGGCGAAGAAAAAGCAAAAGAACGTTTTGAAAATTATTCCATACAGGAGCGGAAATTTATTTTCCCTCAAACTTTTACAGGAAAATACAAGCAGTTTAGTATAGATCCGAAACGCAAAACACGCTCGGGCATTAAAGCTGCCATTATCCGCGAAAAAGGCGTTAACGGCGACCGTGAAATGGCCTGGAGCATGCACCTGGCCGGGCTGGATGTGAAGGATGTTCATATGACCGACCTGATGAGCGGGCGCGAAACGTTGGAAGATACCCGTATGATTGTTTTTGTAGGTGGTTTTTCAAATTCCGATGTGCTGGGATCGGCCAAAGGATGGGCCGGCGCTTTTAAATACAACGACAATGCACGCACGGCCCTTGAGAAATTCTATTCGCGCAAAGATACTTTAAGCCTCGGTGTTTGTAATGGTTGCCAGGTGATGATTGAACTGGGACTGGTAAATCCGGATCATCAGCTTCAAACAAAAATGCTGCATAATGCTTCCGGCAAGTTCGAATCCAGTTTCCTTACGGTTGATATCCTTGAAAATGACTCTGTGATGCTGAAATCACTTTCAGGAAGCAAACTCGGAATTTGGGTAGCGCATGGCGAAGGACAATTCAGTTTCCCATACAAAGAGGAAAAATATAACATTGCCGCAAAATATTCCTACAGCGGGTATCCCGGAAATCCTAACGGATCGATGTACGATGCAGCCTGTATTTCGAGTGATGATGGCCGTCATTTGGTAATGATGCCACACCTTGAGCGCTCCCTCCTGCCCTGGCAATGGCCCATGTATCCGGATGCCCGCCATACCGACCAACTTTCGCCCTGGATTGAGGCTTTTGTTAATGCAAGGGAATGGATGAAGGAAAATAAATAGAGGGTAATTGTCAGATACTAATTTTATTCCGGTCAGGCTGTAAGTTCTTTAATCAGGATCTGCATCCGCATTTCATTCCCTACAATCCAAACCTTGTCATTAATTTCAAATACCAGGTCGGATTCGGGATTTAAGATGCGTTCCCCATTTCTCTCTATACCAACCACCAATCCTTTGGATCGCTCACGAAGCTTTGATTCGCGTATGCTTATATTTACAAGCGGACAACGCGGGCCTAACGTAAAATGATGAAGGGACACCATTTGCTTATTAGGTTCCTTCTTTGATTCAGCAGCAGTAGAATTAAGGTATGAGCTAAATTTTTCGAGTTGTTCATCGGTTCCAATTACAAAGAGTTTATCATTTGGATATAAATATTCAGCCCGGCCTGGAACATTTATTACAGAATCGCCACGTTCAATTACAGCTATATTTACGCCAAACTCTTCGCGTATTTTCGATTCAAATAATGTTTTTCCAATGTATGGTGATTTAGGATCTAATTCAAAAGTTGTTATATGCGAATCCCATGGACTTAACACATCTAGTGTATCAGGCATTTCGGTTTCACGTTCATTATAATTGGTTAAAAAGCGCAATTCAATTTTCCCGTAAAAAGCTTTTATCTTTTTTGATAAAATTGCGAGAATCAGAATTGAAACAACAACACCAGCCAGGGCTATCCATGGAGAGAATAAGCGATCGAATAAAAATCCGATAAATAATACAGCTAATAAAACTCTTGACGCGAGCAAAACAATTAAAGGTCCGCGTTGTGAAGTTTTTACCCACACATTGGCATATGCCTGCTTATTGGTTCTGCGAAATGCAAGTGCCCATAAAAAAGGAGACAAAATTATAAGTGTTATGCCTGCAGTTATCAGCTGGCCCCACCGATAATCTGAAAAATATGGCGTAATGTATTGTGTACTCAATAAAATAAT
>JBBSBT010000149.1:0-7069 GCA_038250985.1 Bacteroidales bacterium | reverse complement strand
TCGAGACCGGACTCTACTATAAGCCTGGCAGCTGCTATCTGCGGCCATTTTACGGGAATACCCAGCCAGGGATCGCTCGAACCCCAGCGACCGGGGCCAACAAGTATATATTGCTTCTGAACGGCAAGGAACTTATCGTTTAGTGCTGCTATCCGCGACACGATCTCCGGGTTACGGGAGGGATTGAAGGATCCGGTTTTTACATATACTATATCGTGTAAATCATTAACGGAGCCGTTGCCCAAAGCGGCATGCGAATAGAGAATGGTTTCTTCATATTTTATTTCCTCAATCCGCACATCCACTCTTTCTTTACTTTCGACAATAGGCCTGATCTGCAACAGGTTAAAAACAGCTGGCTGCCCGTTAGCCTTATTCAGTTCAACAGCGAACTCAATTTCAACGGGTTTACCTATCTCCCTGGCACCCATTTCGAGGCAAAGGGATAAAATTTCAGACAAGGGAAACTTATTATGGTTCAGAATATTACTAAAAGTGACTATCCTTTTACCATCCGACAGTATTCCTTCGCGGATCACATGGTTTTCAAAATCAAAAGTCGAAACCATATCTCTGAAGGATGAATCTTCGGCAGCGACATCAATTTTAAGCTTTTTCATATTCACGCTATCATCTGTCGACGGCCTGAAACTATATGGGTCCATATCCAGTGCGTAAAAGTATTTCTGTGTTTCACGCAATGCCATTTCCGGAGATGACAATTGCATGATCTTGCGCGGATACTTAGGTGAGAAACGAATGGACACACCTCCGTCAACAATGTATTTTCCCAATCCCATGGCAATACTCGCAATGCCATCACCAGCCTTTTCGGGGGCAATGGGATAAAAATTGATGGAACGTGCCACGCCCGAAAAAGAAGGATAAAAACGATCCTGGTATTGTGTTCCGGCAACATGCTGCAATACTACCGCCATCTTTTCCTGGTCGATCACATTACTGGTAGCAGCCATATAAGCTTTACTGTTGTGAAAGAAAACCGATGCATAAACACTTTTAATAGCATTGCTTACCAATTCGAGTGTAAAGCGATCGTCATCAACCATCACCGGGACCATATAGGTTGAATACACACCTGCAAATGGCTGATAATGTGAATCTTCGAGTAAACTGGACGAACGTACGGCAATAGGTTTTTTAGCCAGGTTAATAAATTTGAGCAAATCATCATGAAGACGAAACGGGAGGCGGGCATTCACAAAGTTGATAAGTATCTCGGAATCGCTGACGTCGGAAAGTCCGATATCATACAAACTGTTATCTTCCATAAACTCATCAAAAATATCCGTACACAAAACCACTGTCTGCGGAATGTTGATATTTACACCAACAAACTGGTCGAACATCCTGTTCCGTTTCACAATGGCATCCAGGAAAGCCAGTCCGCGTGCCTTGCCTCCAATGGATCCTTCTCCGATGCGGGTAAAACTAACATACTCATCGAACGTTTCACGGTCGAACTGTGCAATAATACCCCGGGCTTTATTGAGCCGATAACCGGCAATAGATTCGAAAATGAACCGGCGTATATCATCGAGATCAGTAAAATCGCCCCGGCGCACATCCCTGAAAAATTCAGCCAGCGGAAAAAGCGCCCTGGCATATAACCACCTGGATAGATGGTTCCTGTATATATGATATTCGAGCGATGCATCCGGAACCTTGAATATCATTTTTTGCAGCGCTTTCAAATCGGAAGCCCGCATCAGTTCACGATGAGTATCCGGATCGAAAAATACAAAATCCCCAAAGGCAAAATACTCCTTCATAAAATCGCGCAGCTCACTGGCCATGGTTTTGGAGTTTTTGTCAATAAAGCCAACTCCCAGGTTGTGCGCAACAGTCTCGTATTTATTATCCGACGATTGCAAAACGAAAGGCAGAAAATCGGTTTTTGAACGGACATGATTCAGCAGCCTGAAGCCTGCTTCCGGATCCTGGTGCCCGTTGCGTTTATAACTTATATCTGAAATAATACCCAGAAGGTTTTTCTCGTATTTATCAAACAGCCTGACTGCTTCATCATAGGTGGTAGCCATTACCAGCTTTGGCCTTCCCCGTTTGCGCATCATACGCTGATGTTCATTCAGGCCTTCGGTCATAAAAGAGTTTGTCTGCTGAAAGATGATTTTATAAATATTGGGAAGGTAACTTGAATAAAAACGGATTGAATCCTCCACCAGCAATACAACCTGCACACCCACTTCGAGCGCATCGTATTCCACGTTCATCTTATCTTCAAGCAATTTGATGATAGCCACAAGCAAATCGGGATTCCCAAGCCAGCTGAACACATAATCGATAATGCTGAGATCTTCGTTGGAAAGCCTGAGGGTAACCTCGCGCGAAAAAGGTGTAAGCACCACCATAGGAATGGTAGGGTAATTGTGTTTTACATGTTTTGCCATGTCGAAGGAATCGATATCCTCGAGCGTTAGCATACAAATTACAAGGTCAATATTATCCGAATCCAGTATTTCGAGCGCCTGTTCTTCCGACGGCACCTGGATAAATTCAGGAGGATTGCTTAAGTTGAGTGAAGTATATTCATTAAAAATATGTTCATCAATTCGACCATCGCTTTCCAAAATAAATGAATCGTAATTGCTGGCAATAAGCAATACCTTATGTATCCGCTTACGCATCAGCTTTACAAATGGTGTCTCATCAAAAATGTGCTTTCGCGAAAATTGCGATATCAGGGTATCTATCATGGATCAGGCTAAAAGAGAACAAAAATAGCAATTTAAAGCTGGACGGGCAAGTGTTGGACTAAAATTGGAAACAGACTTAGCAGAAATAATTTAAGGAATTCTGGTATGGGAAGTCATTCAAGTGTTTCTCTATTTCCAATCAATTGCAAGGCATAGTAATAAATTGTAAACCTGTTGTTCTGACTTCTCATTTATGAATCTTTTGTGGAAAATTCTTCCTCTTGTCACACCTTAAAAAATAATACCTTTGCTGCTCTTTAACTGATAAAAACGGAATATGAACTTTGATTTTGACGAAATAATAAACCGGAAAAGAAGCTCCAGCATAAAATGGGACGGAATGGAAAAATTCCTGGGCGCCGCCGATGCGCTGCCTATGTGGGTGGCCGATATGGATTTCCTTACTCCCGGATTTATTACCGAAGCAATTATTAAGAAAGCCAACCACGGTATTTTAGGATACCCGATGCGTGAAGAAGGTTATTTTACATCCCTTATGGATTGGCTCTATCGCCGGCATAACTGGAAAGTGGAACGTGACTGGATAACTTTCAGCCCGGGTATAGTTCCGGCTGTAAATATGGCTGTGCTGGCCTATACTTTGCCAGGAGATAAAATCATCATACAACCACCGGTATATTTTCCTTTTTTCACGGCAGTGACCGATCACAAACGCACTCTGGTTCAGAACAAACTCGTTATGCACGACGGAAGGCTCTGCATGGATTTCGACAACCTCGAAGCATTGGCAAAAGAGGGCGCTAAAATGCTGATCATTTCCAATCCCCATAATCCCGGTGGCAGTGTGTGGACCCGCGATGAGCTCACACAAATGGCCGGAATATGCCTGAAATATAATATCCTGATTATTTCGGACGAAATCCATTGCGACCTGGTTTTTAAACCCTATAAACATACTCCGCTTGCCGGTATTTCGAAGGAAATAAGCATGCAAACCATTACCACCGTCGCTCCCAGTAAAACATTCAATGTGTCGGGACTCTCCACCTCATCGGTTATCATTGAAGATGAAAGTCTCCGACGTAAATTCATCACCCAGGTAGATCATCTTCATATAGGTTGGGGAAACCTTTTTGGAAATATCGCCTCCGAACAAGCCTACCTGCATGGCGATACCTATGTGGATGAACTGATGGATTACCTGGCAAAAAATGTGGAAATACTCGAAAAGTATGTGGCTGCTCATTTACCCAAAATAAAAGTGATTCGCCCGGAATCCACTTTCCTGGTCTGGCTCGATTGCCGCGATATGGGTATTAATGATGAAGATCTGAATACATTTTTCCTTCACAAAGCCAAAGTCGGTTTGAACCCTGGAGCTATGTTCGGTCAGGGTGGTGAAGGATTTATGCGAATGAATATCGGATGCCCGACTGCTACGCTTATTCAGGGTCTTGATCAGATAAAAGAGGCCTTTTCAGAACTATAAATGAAGGGTAGAAACGGAGAGGAGTGATGCGGAGACCGGCCGGAAATCTGATCTGAATAGTTGAACATTCCACATTTAAACCCTTCAAACGATTCAAACATTCAAACTCTTCAACCCCTTTCAACCCTTCAAACCCTTCAAACTCTTCAAACTCTTCAAACTCTTCAAACTCTTCAAACCCTTCAATCCCGATAGCTATCGGGACTTCAAACTCTAAGCCCCAACCCCTAAACCCCAACCCCTGCCTTTATGATCCGTCATATTGTTATGTTCAAACTTAAAGAATTCTCAACCGAATCCCAGAAACTGTCTGCCGCAAATGATGTGAAAAACCGGCTGGATGAATTACCGGCAAAAATCGATGTCATTCGAAAATGTAAAACAGGTATTGATATCCGTAGACTTGAATGGTCGTACGATATAATTCTTGAAATGGATTTCGATACAATTGCTGATCTTGATGCATATACGATTCATCCTGCGCACCAGGAATTTATAGCATTTAACAAAGAATATTCCATTGACAAAGTTTGTATTGATTTTCAGTTAGTTAATAGTTAATGGAAAAAAGTTAATGGTATTGAAACTCTTCAAACATTTTCAATCCCGATAGCTATCGGGACTTCAAACTCTTCAAACCCATCAAACTCTTCAAACACTTCAAACACTTCAAACATTTTCAAACCCTTCAATCCCGATAGCTATCGGGACTTCAAACCCTAAATCCCAACCCCTAATCCTCAACACCTCAAAACATGATCGACTTCCGTAGTGATACCGTTACCCGCCCGACACTTGAAATGTTAAACGCCATGTTTGCCGCCAAAGTCGGCGACGATGTTTTTGGCGATGATCCAACAGTGAATGCCCTCGAAGCCAAAGCCGCCACCATGTTTGGTATGGAAGCAGCCCTCTTCAGTGCTTCCGGTACTATGGCCAACCAAATCGCCATCAAAGCGCATACCCAGCCAGGCGATGAAGTGATATGTCATAAACTTTCGCACGTGTATTACTATGAAGGCGGCGGAATTGCCATGAATTCGGGCGCTTCGGTTTGCCTGCTCGAAGGTGCGCAGGGAAGGATTACCGCTGAGGATGTAGCCGCACATATCAACCCTCCGGATGATCCGCACCGTCCGCTTACACGCCTGGTATCCGTTGAAAATACGATGAACAAAGGCGGCGGCTCTATTTACGATTTTAACGAATTGACTGCCATTGGCAAAGTGTGCCGCGAAAACGGATTAAAGTATCATCTCGACGGGGCAAGACTTTTTAATGCACTGGTCGAAACGGATGAAACCCCGGCAGACTACGGAAAACTTTTCGACAGCATTTCAATCTGCATCTCCAAGGGTCTGGGAGCTCCTGTTGGTTCAGTTTTAATCGGGAATAAAGCATTTATCGCTAAAGCGCGACGTATACGGAAAGTTTTTGGAGGTGGAATGCGTCAGGCCGGCTACCTGGCCGCAGCTTGTATTTATGCTCTCGATAATAATGTGGATCGCCTACGTGAGGATCATCGAAAGGCAAAGCAACTCGAAAGTTTATTACAATCGTTACCCTTTGTTGAAGCCGTAATTCCGGTGCAAACCAACCTGGTATTTTTCAGTCTGAAACCTGAAATGCCTTCAAAAGATTTCCTTAAGAAACTCAGGGAACACGATATTCACGCCATGGCGCTGGCCCCGCAGCAAATACGTTTTGTAACTCATCTTGACATTACAAATGAGATGATGGTTAAGGTTGAGAAGGTGCTGAGAAGCATTTAATGAGTCAATTAATTCAGCTCAATTTTTTAAAAATCAGTTGATTTTGCAACTTTCTGCAATATCAATACTATTACTGCCTGTTCCTTTTTTCATACGCTGCCAGCAGCTTATTTGTCTGCCCATTCAGTTTTTTCCTGAAAGAAGTCGTCCAACCCAGTAAAACACCTTTGATTCCCATCGCCTGTTTCGACCATTTGTAAAGGTCGAAACGATCAGTATGTTTTACAATTTTGCCATCTCTAAACTCAAATTCAGCATTTATTATATTATGAACTTGCCTGCCGGTCTGGCTGAAAACATAATAAGCCTCCCAATGAGCCCTGCCTTTAGGGATTGTGAATGCAATGTCAGAAACTGATATTTTAAAGTTTTTCCCTTGTTGGGAAGCACAAAGCATCCGCCACATATTTTTTGCATGTTCTCCTCTCAAAACTCCAAATGCAGGATCTTCAAATATGATCTCATCGTGATAACATGCTGTCATGCCATCAGCATCCAGGCTTTCGAAAGCCTGATAGAATTTTTCAATTATTTCCTTCATATTTCAACTTTGTTAAATGTGGCGCAGGCTTCCGTGCTCCTGGTTTTGATAATATTCAAAACAATATTAACAAAGAAAGCCGATAAAAAGTTATTCGTCAGGTTGCCTTTAAACAAACAAACAGAGTCAGCTACGGCAAATAATTTACTATCAGGAACTTTGAAAGCAGCAATCTGTTCCCAGTATAACATTTTTTTCATGGCCAACACACTTCTTCGTCGATATATGTCGCTTTAGCAGACTAAAAATCCCAAAAATGAATCCTTGACAATTTCATTTAAAATAAATCCTGTTCAAAACCGGGGAATACTTTCAGTATAATACTGAATATTTTAAAAAAGTATTAAAAAAGGCTTTTAGTTATGGATAAAATTCCTTTACATTTGCCCGATACAAATCCTAAAAAACCTACTGTTATGACAATAGGAATACTTAAAGAAACTGACGGCGAAAACCGGGTTTCATTACTTCCTGAAAGTGTTGCCACGCTGGTGAAGATGAATGTTACCATGCTTGTTGAATCGGGTGCCGGGCTTACTGCTTATGCTTCAGATAAAGACTATACAGATGC
>JBBSBT010000148.1:0-7136 GCA_038250985.1 Bacteroidales bacterium | reverse complement strand
TTGACCTCAATTCCTGAACCCAAAGCCCTGCTGATTTCGCGGAATCCTTCGATTACAAAAAGGTTCTGCGAGCGCCGGTCACGGCTGTTGGCCTGCAGCTTAAGTATGTTTTTTATACGGGGATTGGAAAGTGAATTGATAGGGTCGGACATTGGATTTAAATAGGATTCACAAAAGTAATGAAATGAGTGCAGACTTATCCCAGAAATGGAAGTTAAAAGAAAATGGTTAAAAGTTAATAGTTTCTGTTATAAAAATATATTATACAAATGGATTCAAAAGGAATACAACTCTGTTCTTTATGATCCAAGATTTATATAATTAAAACCCTAAAAAGCCGGATTTCAAAAAAAAAGAGAAGAAGTAGTTTTCCTGACTAATTCCAGATTATTAAAGAAGCCAACACAATCACTGAAGTAATTACGGCAAGTATAATGGTGACTTTGCGCTCAAAAGCAAGCATCTTGTCGCACTCAACTATTCGTTGTATTACCATCTCTGTATCCAATTTAAAATCAAGCGCTTGCCTGTAACATTTTTTAGCCTGCCTGAGAAGTTCGATTTTGAAGAAATCATCTGCATGTCGCATACATTCGCGGAAGTCACGTTCCGTAATGCTCAACTGGTTATCGGATATAGTGTGTCCCATGATAAATGTTTTTTGTACACAAATATAGTCGATGCAACCAGGATTTCCTAACCCGGAATATTCAAAAATGAATTTTGTTATTGGACCACCTTTGTTGGTTACAGATCAATTGCAACTATGTCTCAAGGACTCTAATGTTCACAAAATCCAATAACCACTCAATTTAAACTACAGCCAAACTTTATACTTCTGAATAAAGTTATCAGAAATTATCGACCATTTAAACACATTAAAAATTATTTGCCCTATTTTTGAGAAATTAATATAAAAGGGAATCCTACTGAACATGGATAGCTTCGTTGGTTAGAATTGTATTTCAAGTCCGGTTAATTTAATAAAATATACTATGAACATCAAAACATTTATCAATCAGCAAATTGCAAAACTTCAGAGCATCCTTGATAAAACCGAACTGGCTTTAGGCGAAATTATTTTTAACAACAGTGATTGCCAGGTGCTGTCGCAGTCGGCGGTGAGGTTTGAACTGATTGTTAATTCAGAGCAGGGAGGCGAACAGGCTGAATATTCGCTTAATGTTTTTGATGAGAATCTGATTCCATCACGAAACGGTGAGCAAATTGGCTGGGACCGGAATTCGTATGCCTGTCTGCTTCAGGTAAAAAACGAGTTGCAATTTCTTGATCCGAAAGAAACGGTGGAACACAAGAAATATACCCGCGAAGGCATGATCAAGCGGGTAATGCAGGAACGCAGGCTTAAAGCCGAAAAGGCACGGTACCGTATAAAATGGGCTTCCAATATTTATGGTGATCATATACTTACTAACGAAAACGGTGTACGTTATAAAATATTCCTGCGTGATTTCGAAAACGAAACCGGGTATAGCGATAGCAAGGATTCAAAGATTAACAAACTTGGAACAACCAAGCATATTATGTTCGCATTCAACGTATTAAATAACGATAAGGCTTTATATGACAGGTTAAGTAAAACTTATCCGTTTATCGAAATATATTGTGATCCGCTGAACGAGTACAAAATCACCTGGAATTACCCACAAAGAATGGCTGTGGATGTGCAGCTTCTTATCTCAAAATATTTTAAGAAATCATCCTTTATTGAGGATTCCGAACTTAAAAATTTCCTGGGTTTTGTTGAAGCGGCAGCAAATTATCCTCATATCCGTATCAGGCCGGAAGTGCAGGAAAAAATAGAAGCCGCCTTTGAAGATGACGTTCTTGAAAACTTAAAAACAGATTACAAGCCTGAGTACTCCATTATAAAAGGAGAGTTATTCCCATATCAAAAGGATGGAATCAATTTTGCGCTTTTTCGCAAGGCTACTATCATTGCAGATGAAATGGGCCTGGGGAAAACCATACAGGCTATTGGCACAGCTATCATCAAAAGGGAAATATTTGGTTTTTCAAAGACGTTGGTGGTTTGCCCGGCTTCGCTTAAAGAGCAATGGAAAAAAGAAATTGAGAAGTTTACCAATGAAAAAGCGCTGGTAGTTGAAGGCATGCCCGAAGATCGTGAAAAACAATACCAGGATAAGGAACATTTCTTTTTTATCGTCAACTACGAGACCATTCTACGAGACCAGGTAGTGCTGAACAAAGCCGGTTTCGATTTCCTGATCCTCGACGAAGCGCAGCGCATCAAAAATTTTGAAACAAAAACAGCATCCTCTATCGGACGCCTGCAGTTTAAGCATGTTCTGGTGATAACCGGTACTCCGATTGAAAACCGCCTGATCGATATTTTTTCCATTGTGAATACTATTTCTCCTAACTTCTTCGGACCCTTGTGGGAATTCTCATACCAACACTGTCTGTTCGATCCCGAAAAACACAATAAGATCAATGGATATTATGACCTGCAGAAGCTCAACAAGAGTCTTGAGTCCATATTGATCCGCCGTGAAAAGAGAAAAGTGCTCGACCAGTTGCCGAATGTGCAACAGTTCAATGTGCCGGTTAATCTCTCACCCTTACAGGCTGATTATCATGCATCTTATTCAAAAGGAATTGCAACTATTATCCGGAAAAAATTCCTGACGCCTTACGACCTGCAAAAGCTTCAGCTTCTGCTGGCCAGTATGCGTATGGTGTGTGATTCAACATACCTGATTGACGATCAAACCAATGAGTCGCCCAAACTTGATGAGTTAAAATATATACTGCTCGAAAAGCTGGATGTATGCAATTCGGATCGCAAGATTATTATTTTTTCCGAATGGGTGAAGGTGCATAAACTGATTGGACAGATCCTCCGCGAAAATAATATTGGTTTTGCCGAACTTAACGGAAGTGTGCCCGTAAAACTTCGTGGCGAACTAATCCGGAAGTTTGAAACCAGCCCGTATTGCAAAATATTCCTGTCCACCGAAGCCGGCGGCACCGGGCTAAACCTCCAGGTTGCAGATACTTTGATTAATTTCGAACTGCCCTGGAACCCTGCCAAAAAGAATCAACGCATCGGGCGCATCGACCGCCTCGGGCAGAAAAGCAGCAAACTGACCATCTTCAATTTTATTACGCGAAATTCAATCGAACAGCAGATTGCATCCGGCTTGCTGGTAAAACAAAGTCTTTTTGATGGGGTACTGGATAGTTCCAACAGAACTAATTCAGTAGATTTCTCAACCAAAGGCAGATCACAATTTATAGAGCAACTCGAAGAATTTATATCGGAAACTGAAAAGATACAGGCAATTGATCTTGAACCCGCGCTTGTTGAACCCAAAATCACAGCCATTGGGAGCAATCAGGAGGAAAAAGGCGCCATTGATTTTCTGGAAGAACAGGAAGAGACTCAAGCTGTTTCAGAAAGCTTTGTTCCTGGAAAAGATGAAGTTCAACAGCAAAGAGAAGAAAAAACCCGTGAGATTGAGCAAGTGATGAACAACGGGATGCAATTCCTGGCCGGGTTATTTAAAATGTCGACCGGAAAAGATATGGGACTCGAAAGCCAGACTATTGAAGTAAATAAAGAAACTGGTGAGGTGGTGATGAGATTCAAAATTCCTATTTAAAAAGCGCAATTGTAATTGAGGAAATCAGAATACGGCAATTCCACAAAGGCTGCAGCAAAAATTTATTAAAACTTTAGCTCAAATCCTAAATTAACCGCTGTATCCAGGTTTTTCAATATGGCTGGTGGTTTGCTGTCGTAGCGTGCGGTGACGGAAGTTATCAGTTTGAAATGCTGAGAAACGGTAAATATGAGTTTTAAGTCATTTAAAAGCCTGTAATCACTAAAATCTTTCAAATAAGGCTGATAATACATAACATTATTAATCATAATTGTTTTGGCAGCTACCCAATTCAGGGTGCTGACACAAGTTGCCCTGTAATAAGTTGTTTCTGACAATTCATCAGGCTGTAATGTTTTTCTGTTTAAAATCTCCAATTCCCTCATTATTCCCACGCCCAGGTCAAAATTGAGACTATCACGGATTAAAAAACTATATCTCAAACCTGCTCCGAATACTTCCCGTTTGGTAAGCAACAGGATTTCATTAAATTGCAATTGATAAAATTCAAAGGATTTAAATCGTTCCGTTATTTTATAATTATGCCGGAGGTGGATAAAACCGGCATTCAGAATCCTGTCATTTGATCTGGAAAGCAAAGAATACCCTCCGAATAACATATAGTCATTCTTTTTTCTGATTAAAGTTACATATGGCGCTATGTTAAACTGATCCGTATTTGAATTGCCCCTGGTTCCATTGTACGAAAAATTCAAAGCAAAAATAGTGGAATCAGTTCCACCTGCAAAACGTTCAGCATTTATAATGGTTTGGGAACTCACGCTGTTGGCTATAAATAACAGAATGATACATTTCACTATTTTCATGATTCTGTATTGTTTTCTATTTCAATAGGTGATTTGTGGCTCAATAGGACCCGCAACATAGCTTCAGATATAACAAATTGCTGCATCCCCGTACCTCACGAGATCAAACCTACATAAAAATTTATTTAAAAACAAAATTCAAAGCTCCATCCTATAAATAAACAGCCTTGGGAATACATTTTTTTTCCTTGATAATCGGACCTGGCTTTTGGGTAAAACCGGGTTGAGTAAATCATGCCAGGATGAATTAAAATAAGGATTGCTTATGAAAAAATGAGTTTAAGTTTAATAAGTTTGTTTTAATGGTAAAATCATTTTATTAATAATAGTTTCTTTAGTTGTTTTTCAGAGCTCATTGGAAATAAATTCTCAAACATCAGAGTTTATAAGATCTTGTTTTAAAACATTATTCCACCGCATAGATGCTTCAGGTAATCAATAATGAGATTAAAAATTGAATTTGGATTTAGATAAAAAAAAGAAAACAGTCATATCAATTTACAATATTAGTTTATTTCCCGGCTTTCAATAATTTAATTTCGGCCTTTAATTCTTTAATCATTGTTTGTTGTTCCTGAATAGCTTTTATCATCAGGGCCATTAAATCGTTGTATCGCACACTGTACATACCTTCATCGTCTTTGTTAATAATTCCTGTGTTGACTGCTCCTGATTTGTTAAGACTTTCTTCAATTTCCTGTGCAACAAACCGTATTCAGTTTTCTTGTCCTTATCGTTGGTGCGATAGTATGAGACGGGTCGAAGTTGATTTATAAAATCGAGTCCAATGCCATCAAGCTGCTCAGTTCCTGTAACCACCGATATTTCATAGGGTTGCTGCCCCCCCCAGCGAAAGCGAGCCGGTTGTTCCTGAACTAGTTGTAAAAAAACCTATCCGACGGAATAACTCATCAATCCTCCACTTCCTATTCCATTGCCACCGGCAGAAGCTGCATTTTGTTGTGCCTGCAATTGGGTGATTGCGGCAAAGCAGGCAAGCA
Organism: Bacteroidales bacterium; assembly: GCA_038250985.1. Classification (GTDB taxonomy): domain Bacteria; phylum Bacteroidota; class Bacteroidia; order Bacteroidales; family UBA4417; genus UBA4417. Next base: position 1,661 of record JBBSBT010000148.1, on the reverse strand, counting down.
CGATCAATAGTTTTTTGTGAACACAAAAGGGTGTGATAAAGTAATTTTTTTTCATTGTTTCCGGGATTTGGTTAGGCTCATAAGCTTTCAGTATTATGCGCAATAATTCAAATAATAAGTTTGCATTCAAATAAAAAAGAAAGAAAAGAAAGCAAATAATTCAAACAACTAATCATATAGATTCTATTTGGTATGAAAAGGCTGGTGGTCATTCACAATATTTTTCACTTGCACGATAATGTGAATATTTATTAGCTAGTTTTTATCTTTCAATCCGGGTCTTCAATTTTCTATATGCGTTTCATTCATCTTGTAGTGTTCCTTTAAAGGATTTGCCTTGAAGCAATTGGGATTTATAACTTGTGTATATATGAAAATCCGGATATTTCTCATTGATTTCCTGTCAATCTACAAAAGTCAAAATCGACTGTAAAATTGAAATTCAGCATAATCTTCCCTGCTTTCCAGATACCGTGTTTTATTTTCCGGAATCTTATCATTGAATGATTAGTTTCTTATATTCTGTCCAGTCTTTTGATTTAACTTCTAACAAATAAGATCCCTTTCTTAATTCACTAACATTAATTTGCTGTTGATTTTGAATCAGCATTTCTGTTTTTACTAAAACTCCGGTTACAGAATATATATTCAATGTTAAATCAACATTGAAATTTCCGTAAAGATTTACTGTTAAAATATCTGTTGCAGGATTGGGATAAACACTTAACAAGCTGGGCTTAGCCAAATATTCTTTTATTCCTGTTATATCTGATATGGAACGTTTCCAAACGCCACCACCACTGGTTCCGGCAAAAATGTTTTCTTCGCTTACGGCTAATGAACTGATCTTGGCATTCGACAAACCATTATTTGCCGCTGTCCATGATGTTCCATTATTCGCTGATATGAATACACCAGCCTCAGTTCCGGCAAAAATTTTCGTTCCGTAAACGGCCATTGACCAGATATGAGGATTTGTCAAACCATTATTCACCGCTATCCAGGAAGTTCCGTTATTGGTTGATAGAAATACTCCGCCAAAAGTTCCGGCATAAATATTTGTCCCACTTACAGCTATTGACAAGACGTACGTATTTGCTGGTAAACCGGCATTCACGGCAGTCCAGGATGCTCCATTATTCGTTGATAAAAACATACCGCCTCCATAGGTTCCGGCAAAAATATTTGTTCCGCTTGCGGCCAACGATCTTACAGTAGTATTTGTCAAACCGGTATTCACCTCCGTCCAGCTTGTGCCATTATTGGCTGATAAAAATACGCCACCGCCCATAGTTCCGGCAAAAATATTTGTTCCGCTTACAGCAAAAGAATTTACAGAAGTAAATGTTAAACCATTATTCACTTCGACCCATGATGTACCATTATTGGGTGATAAAAAAATGCCACCCCCATCGGTGCCGGCAAACAAATTCGTTCCGCTTACGGCTAATGATAATATCCATGGAACAGAAAGTCCATTATTTATCGAAGCCCATGATGTTCCATTATTGGCTGATAAATGCACACCGCCGTTATAAGTTCCGGCAAAAATATTTGTTCCGCTTATGGCCAGTGCACTGACATTGGAATTTACCATCCCATTATTCACTTCACTCCAGGATGTTCCATAATTGGTTGATAAAAATGCACCACTAGCTGTT
>JBBSBT010000147.1:0-7144 GCA_038250985.1 Bacteroidales bacterium | reverse complement strand
TTACGTTTTTGTCTTATCTCCGGTTCTCCTGGTCATTCAGTCAAGAGAATAAATCTGCTTCGGTTACTTGGCGGTTTCAGTGGTAAGTTGATCCTGGGTATCAGCAGCAACTGCTGATTTCTCAATTTTGAGTTTTACACCACCTTCAACTTCGATAGTACAGGAGGTTTCCTGCATTTCGACAATTTTGCCATGTATACCTCCGATAGTGATAATCTTTTGTCCTTTGGAGAGGCTCTCCCTGAACTTTTTCTGATCTTTCTGCCTCTTAACCTGCGGACGGATAAAGAAGAAATAAAATACCACAAAGATCAGCACCAGGAAAATAAGTGAACTGGTCATTCCGCCACCACCGGCACCTTGCCCGGCAGGAGGAGTCATTAGTAAAATGTTAAGTAAATTCATCTGTTTTGATTTTTCGTTATTGATTATTAATTGTTTGATTTAAAATTATCTTAACTATCTTCAGGTTCAATCACCTGTGCGCGAATACGGAGTGTTGTAGTGGATGGTTCTGTATTCCCGAAAATAGTAATCATTTTCGTTTGCAGCCCATGTTTTCCAGTACTGTCGAAACTAACATCAATAGTTGATTCTTCACCCGGCAGAACAGGTTTTTTCGGGAAAGAAGAAACCGTGCATCCACATGAAGTACTTACATTCGAGATGATTAGAAAAAAATTTCCTGTATTTTTAAATTTAAATGCATACGTAACTTTTTCGCCTTCGCGAAGTTTGCCAAAATCGTGGAAGTCGGTTTCAAAACTTATCACCGCTACATCTTTATTGTTATTTATTCCTCCTGCTGAATCGGAATGAGCAACACCGGCAGAAGGCAAATTTGCATTACTGCTGTGCGAATTGCAGGATATGAACGATGCCATAACAAATACAGAAAGTATGGATACAAAAAGAGTCTTTCTCATTAAGTTATTTTATAAATAAAGTGCAAAAGTAACAATTCATGGCAATAGGTCTGCTATATCTTCGAAATATCACGAATTATGTATACCTGGTAATCCCCAAGATAGGTAAATCCGCTTTTGACATACAACCCCAACGCCTTCGCATTATCCTTGTGCACTTCAAGTTTTATCTGCATTCCAAATGCCTTGGCCAGCTTTAATGACTCATCAAGCAATTGATTTGCCAGGCCTTTACCCTGGTATGCCGTATGAATTCCGAAATGATGCAGATATGTTCGTCTTCCGTCAATGGTGAGCCAGGATGTCCCGACAATTCCATGCGTTTCAGCATCTATCAGCAGCAGTAATTTCCCTCCCATTTCAAGGGTCCGTTTAATTGCCGAATTATCATCACCCCGCTGTGCACCTCCCAGGCCAAGACTCTCCCATAAAAGTGACATTTCCTGAAAATCGTCTTCATTATATGTACGGATGAAAAAACCGGGCTGCATTTGTTTATTAAAATGGTTAATGGAAAATAGTTAATGGGGGAATATGTTTCAGAGTTTCAGAATTTCAGAGTTTCAGGGTTTCAGGGATTGATGAAATTGAAAGGATTCAATATTCACTATTCACTATTCACTATTCACTCTTCCATCAGTCCCCTACCCGACTTTTTAATAATTCCTTGTTCTTTATAATCGACTATTAATTTATCGAGAACGCCATTAATAAAAATCTTGCTTTTTGGTGAACTATATTCTTTCGAAAGCTCAATATATTCATTCAGCGTAACTTTTATAGGAATGGATGGGAATTCAATCAATTCGGTAATAGCCATTTTAATCAAAATTGTATCCATTATGGCAATTCGCTCAAGGTCCCAGTTTGATGCTCTTTCGCTGATCACCTTATTCAGCTCATCATTATTTATAAGCGTTTTACGATAAAGTTGTTTGACAAACTGCATATCTTCGCTGCCTTCGCTGTTATTTTCATCTTTCAAAAGAGTGGGCAGGCTGGTGAATTCATCTGCAGTTTCTCTGAAACCTTTAATGGTTTTATCAACCATCATAACTGCTGTATCGAAATCTTCGTTCCAGTAAATGTTACGTTCATCAAAATAACTCCTGAGATGATCTGATTCGGAAAACAAACGCAGGATCACCATTTCAACCACCTTTTTTTCATCCGCATAGGTAACTTCAGGCTTACTCATGTATGCAACATAACCTTCATCCTCACGCATCAGGTTGTAAAACTTTCTGATCATTTCCTCTTCATCCACCCAGTTGATTTTGTATGCAGCATTTCGTTTCAGGTATGCACGGTTATTTTCAATCTGCCTGATGAAACGATTTTGTATGAAACGCAGGTTGGGGTTAAGATCTTCCGGCGTAGGAAGCTGTTTCAAGCGATTTTCTTCAATACGCCTGCGGGCGAAATCGGATAACTCAATGATAAGGGAAAGCTGGTAAATATAGAGTTCGTAAAGTTTGTCGAGACTGACAACCAGTTGTTTTTCGCCGGCATTAATACTTTCAGGGCCTTCCTGTTGAAAAGCGTAAATCGCCTGCATTACTTTAATCCGAAGAAACCTTCTGCTGAGCATAAAATGTAAATGAACCGTGAATGAATATGGGCGCAAAGGTAAGAAATTTGGAGAAACCTGACACTGAAAATTTTAATATGCCGGATTTAATGCGATTTCAGCCTGCTTCAGCTTTTCCTTTGATAATAACCTTTATAAAGGTCTCTGTAATTTGCCCGCTGAGTTCATGCCTTAGGCTGACTGGCGGGTTAAAATTTTCAATTATAAACTCTTATTTAACCCGGGAACTTAATTTAGGTCAGGGATTTGGTTTTAGCGTTATCATTTCTTCAAGCCCAATTTATCATCAAATGCAACAACTGTTAAATAAATATTGTTTTAAAGCCTGCCTTTTGTTGTATGAAATATTATTTCTACATTTGCGTTGATGATGGAATAATTATTTAACCAATAATTTGATTTAAAGATGGAAGAGTTTGATTATCCGGATACGAGAGAGGATGTATTCTCGAGAGCTGTGAAAGCTGGTAAACGCACCTACTTTTTTGATGTCAAGAGTACACGCGATAAGGAATTGTATATTACCATAACCGAAAGCAAAAAACGGTTTGATAATGCACTTGCCAAATTCGTTTACGATAAGCATAAAATATTCCTGTACCAGGAAGATTTCGAAAAATTCATGCATGGTCTTCAGGATGCATTTTCTTTTATCGAAACAGGGAAAGAGCCACCTGAAAGAATTTACAAAGAAGTTAAAAGGCTGCTTAGTGACATTGATTCTGCCAGCAAAAGCAGCGAAACGACTGAGTAAATTTTAATTCAATATTATTATTCCCCCTTTCGTTACGGCCCGACCAACAACAGGTCATGGTAATGATATTTACGCCAAAAACTTATTAACACAGGTTCGAAGTAGCATTGGCTTTTTTGTACCTTTGCAAGCTGTTACATCCAAGTATTTTTTCAGGTAAAATCTGAATTTTACATTGAAATCATTGGATTTAACCACATTATTATCTAAAAACACTTTCACGAATGGGAAAAATAATCTCCATAGCAAACCAGAAAGGCGGAGTCGGCAAAACCACTACCGCCATTAACCTGGGCGCAGCTTTGGCCGTATTGGAATTTAAAACATTAATTATTGATGCTGACCCACAGGCAAATGCAACATCCGGCGTGGGTTTCGATCCTAAAAAGATCAAAACAAGTATTTACGAATGTATCATCGAAGAGGTACAGGCAAAAGATATTATTCTCAATACTGACACGCCGAACTTGTACCTGCTGCCGGCCCATATCGACCTGGTAGGCGCTGAAATTGAAATGATTAACCTTCCCAACCGTGAAATAATGATGCGTAAAGTTGTGGAACAACTCCGCGATGATTATGATTTCATTCTTATTGATTGCTCCCCTTCACTCGGTTTGGTTACTGTAAATTCACTCGTTGCCTCCGATTCTGTCATCATACCTGTACAATGCGAATATTTCGCTCTGGAAGGATTGGGTAAATTGCTGAATACCATCAAAATAGTACAGTCGAGGCTGAATCCGAAACTTGATTTCGAAGGCATACTGCTTACCATGTACGACGGACGCCTGCGCCTGTCGAACCAGGTAGTGGAGGAAGTTAAAACCCATTTCCAGGATATGGTTTTCAACACCATAATTGCGCGCAATACAAGGCTTGCTGAAGCTCCGAGTTTCGGGCAAACCGTACTTATGCACGATGCAGGAAGCACAGGCTCGCTTAATTACCTTAACCTCGCCCGCGAAGTGCTTCAGAAAAATCACATGACCACCCTAACACAGGATCAAAAAGAAATAAAGGTTCAGGAATAATGGCAATTCAGAAAAAGACAGGATTAGGACGTGGATTGAGTGCTATACTCGAAAGCCCCGAAACGGATATTACCTCGAAAGATATTTCGGGCAATTATGTGGCGGGGGCAATCGCAAACTTACCGCTCGGAAAAATTCAGACCAACCCTTTTCAACCCAGGGAAGATTTTGACGAATCTGCTTTAACTGAACTCTCGCAATCCATTCTGGAGCAAGGTATTATCCAACCGCTTACCGTGCGGAAAATGGGATACGACAAATATCAGCTTATCTCAGGTGAACGCAGGCTTAGGGCAGCCCGGCTGGCCGGAATTGAAACCGTGCCCTGTTATATCCGCGTGGCTAACGATGAGCAGATGCTCGAATGGGCATTGATTGAAAACATTCAGCGCGAAAACCTAAATGCAATTGAAATTGCCATAAGTTACAACAGGCTGATTGAAGAATGTAGCCTTACCCAGGATGAACTCAGTAAGCGCGTAGGCAAAAACAGGACTACTGTAACCAATTATATGCGCTTGCTCAAGTTGCCGGCCGAAGTGCAGGCAGCTTTGAGAGATGGCTCCATTAGTATGGGACATGCCCGTTCGTTGATAAATGTGGATGATGAATTAAAACAATTACTCATTACCCGTAAAATAATTAAGGAAGAACTTTCGGTTCGCGAAGTCGAAAAACTGGTACGCCAGCTCGACAAAGTTGTCGCATCTGTTTCCCGGCCGGGCAAAGTTGCTCTTCCGCTTAAATATGAAGTACTTAAAGACTCCCTGCAGGAACGCCTGAACCGGAAAATTGAACTGAATCGCAATCCGAAAGGAAAAGGAAGTATAGTAATACCTTTTGTTTCAGACGATGATCTGCAGGCAATTATCTCGAAGTTTGGAATTGAATAATAAAAGTGATAAACATTACGAAAAATAATTATAAATTACAGGAACAAAGTCTGCCGATTTCCTCGTATAAAAAGGGTCGCGGGCTTTGTTTTATTTTTGTGCTGTCCGTGATTTTTTCCATTTTCACCCCGGTATTGACACGCGCTCAGGATACCATTCCCGGCGATACAGTAAAAGCTGAAACCAAAGCGCCCCATTCACCCCGAAAGGCACTTATTTATGCATTGGTATTGCCAGGTGCAGGCCAGGCATATAACCACAAATACTGGAAGATGCCTATCGTGTATGCCGGGTTCGGCGTTATGATCTATTTCATCCGCATGAATTCCAATTATTACAGGGATCTTAAAGACGCATATGAGTGGACTTCCGTAACTAGTCAAATAAATTATCCACCTTACCCAGGCAATATTTTTCATCCTGTACCTGATCCGCCAAACGATTGGGCTACAAAAGGTTATACGGCTGCTCAGCTAAAAGAAGGACGCGATTATTACCGCCGCAATCTTACAGTTTCCTATATGCTTACAGGTGTATGGTATATTCTTACAGTGGTTGATGCTGTAGTTGATGCTCACTTTTTCGATTATGATATCAGTAGTGAACTTACGCTGCATGCACAGCCCTGGGTTCCTACACTTGGGATAAATACTACTAAACGCATTTCAGGTGGATTGAGCCTCACTATGCGTTTCTGATGATAATTTCTGCTTGCAATCAAGTCCGGGACAGTGTTCTTTTTTAGGACTTTAAGGATTATATCTCTGGAGAAAAAATAATAAATCCAATAAAATAAAAAATAACGAACACTGAATATTGAATGATGAATAATGAATTAAAACGGCGTAGTAAAACTTTAATTCAATGTTCTTTTCCTGAAAGTTGATAATTGATATTTATATAACAATTATCGAAAGCCGGAGCTTTTCAACTTAAACCATCATTCAATATTCAAAATTTTAAGAAACTCATCTGAGTTATTCGTCTCAAATAAACACAAATAACTGATATATAAAAAATTATGAAAATAGCTCTTCTTGGGTATGGAAAAATGGGACATGAGATCGAAAAGATCGCTATTGAGCATGGGCATGTTATAAGTCTCACAATCGATAATGAACTTGATTGGGCTGAAAAAGTCTTACAACTTAAGGCGTGCGATGTGGCCATTGAATTTTCAATGCCAGACCTTGTGGTTGAAAATATTTTCAGATGCTTTAAAGTAGGAATTCCCGTGGTTGTCGGAACTACAGGATGGTACGATAAATTTCAACTGGTAGCTGACAAATGCAAAAGCAACAACAGCGCTTTGTTTTATGCTACAAATTTCAGTTTAGGCGTAAATATTTTTTCCGATATCAACCGCAGGCTGGCTGCATTACTCGAAGGCTACCCCACGTATTTGCCATCCATGGTTGAAATACATCATGTACAGAAACTGGATGCGCCAAGCGGAACAGCGATTACCCTTGCCAATGATATAATTGCTGCAAACTCACGGTTCACAAAATTTACAACCGATGGTCCTCTACCTGGCGAAATACCTGTTCATTCAGTTCGCGAAGGAAATGTGCCAGGCACACATACCATTGCCTGGAAGTCAGATATCGATCAAATTACTATTACTCACGAAGCGTTTAACAGGCGGGGCCTGGCATTGGGAGCTTTAATGGCTGCTGAATGGATACAAGGCCGTAAGGGAGTTTTCACCATGAAGGACATGCTTAATCTTTAGAATTAAAAGCAATTGAGATGCCGATATATCATCATTTTAACACATTTTAACGAATCTAAAACAGAAATCATGTAACTTTCGGCAGATATTTGCGCCAAAATAAGATTACAATTTGCTTTCCCTACTTGACTTTGATCTGAATTTAAAATACTTTTCAATTTACCAATAAATCATGTTCACCTTTAACTAAAGATACCCTATCATGGATCTG
>JBBSBT010000146.1:0-7178 GCA_038250985.1 Bacteroidales bacterium | reverse complement strand
AATGCCAGCAATACAAACGAAGAAATAATGGCATCCGTGAAAATAATCACAGAATAAAATGTCGCAAACATGTAGATCAAGGATTTGTTGTTGAAGTATATTAATAACAGATTGAGTATCACAAATGTTCCGGCCCAAAATAACCCATACACATTTCGAAGTGATAATATCATGATTATCAATGCAATACTGGTCAAAATAAAAAGCACATAAAGGTAATAACCTTTATGCATCAGGAACAGGAAAAGCCAGCCTGTCAGCGCTGAAACCGGGTAACCTGCCAGGGCAATGAGCGCTTGCGGAAACTTGCCTTTTGCTTTGGTTACGGTGGTTCCCGATGTATCAGCAAAAAGATTTACAGCAATAACTTCACCGCTTAACAACAACGTAGCAAAAGCATGCCCTGCTTCATGGACCAGCGTATTCACACTCCTGAAATATTTTCCCAATACAGGAATCCTTGTGAGTAAAAGTGCTGTTATAAGCAGGATATAGAATACTAAAGTGGGATTTGAAGTAAGCCAGTCCATTATGAAAGTGTTAGAAAAAAAGTGAACCTATCTGAAATACTGCAAGGGAGCCAAGATACGCTAAAGTGGTTGTATATACAACAACAAACACAGCCCATTTCCAATGTCCCGATTCGCGGCTGATAGCCGAAACAACCCCGATACATGGGAAATAAATGAGTATAAAGAGCATAAAACTCATTGCAATCAAGGGTGTAAAAACTGGTTTCCCGGCCTTGATCCCAGCTGTATAATATTGATTTTGAAGTTTTTCAACCAACGATTGTGTCCCTTTACCCGAATCTTCAGTCTGGTATAAAACGCCTAAGGTGCCTACAACAACTTCTTTGGCTGAAACGCCCGTGAGAAGGGCCACACTCATTTTCCAGTCAAATCCTAAAGGGCGCATAACCGGTTCTATAAAATGGCCGATACGGCCAATAAAAGAGTTTTTTTGCTGTGCTACGCGAATGGCAAAATTAAGTTCTTTTTCTTTTGCTGCATAGGCTGAGTTTATAGAATCCTTTTCAGCCTGCGATTTTAACAGGGAATGGTTAAAGATGGAGTTTTCTTTCTTCAATTCTGATATCTGTGACTCAATCTGCCGTTTTTCATTAAAATGAACAGGAAAATAACCTAAAGCCCAGATAACAATGGAAGATATCAGGATTATGCCCCCGATTTTCTGAAGGTACTGACCTGTACGGTGCCACATATGCCTGACAATACTCCGCATAGTAGGAACACGGTAGGGCGGAAGCTCCATCACAAAAGGAACATCCTTTTTCCGGAAAATAGTTTTCCGAAACACAAGTGCTGATCCTATGGCCAGCATTACGCCTGTAAAATAGATCCCGAATAATATAGTTCCCTGGTAGGATTGGAAGAATGCCGTAATAAACAAGATGTATACCGGCAAACGGGCACTGCACGACATAAACGGATTGATCAGCATGGTGATCAGCCTGTCGCGGCGGCTTTCAATGATGCGGGTTGAAAGAATAGCAGGTACGTTACATCCAAAACCCATCAGGAGCGGGATAAAGGATTTGCCGTGTAAACCGATCTTATGCATGGCTTTGTCCATAATAAACACAGCGCGGGCCATATAGCCGGTGTCTTCCATCAGCGAAATAAACAAATATAACAGCAGAATATTAGGCAGGAAGGTGATAACACCTCCAACGCCTCCAATAATGCCCTGGATCAGCAGATCCTTAAACATCCCATCAGCCATATTTACCTGGATAAGAGCCGAAATTTCCTGCACCATCCATTCAATGCCTTGCATAGGGTAATTACCTAATTTAAAGGTGCCGTAAAAAGTTACCCACATCATTACGATAAAAAAAGGAATACCCCAGATTTTATGAGTAATGAAAGTATCAATTATATCGCTGTTGCGACGGCGTGTATGCAGATTTGGTTTTAGCGTCTCAGCCAGGGCCCCGGCAATAAATCCATATTTGGCATCCGTTATAAGTGTTTCGGTATCTTCACGCTGTTCCAGTTCTATCCTTGCCTGCTCCCGCTGAACTGTTTCTGAAATTTCATCTGCATTTTTTAGCTTTTTCGTTTTTTCAAAAGCGTCAGGATCTTTTTCAAGTAGTTTTATGGCAAGGAAACGGGATGAGATTTTATTCAGAAAATCATCGTTCTCCGGAATACGGATTTTATGCTGAACGGCCTTAATTCCTTCTTCGAGGGATATCCCGTAGTTGATATGAATATGTCGCGAAACCTGGTCGCTGCCTTCACAAACTTCAATAATTTTTGAAAAAAGATCCTGAATTCCTTTGCCCCGCGAAGCAACCGTTGGAATAAACGGTACGCCGAGCATCTGACCTAAATGTTCATAGTTCAGAGTATCACCTTTTCGTACAAATTCGTCAAACATATTCAAGGCTACTATAACCCTGATATCCATATCAATAAGCTGCGTTGTAAGATAAAGGTTGCGCTCCAGGTTTGAGGCATCAACCACATTTACAACCACATCCGGCATATTTTCGTTAATGAAATCACGAACATATAATTCTTCGGGCGAGTATGCTGTAATTGAATAGGTTCCGGGAAGGTCGGTAACAATGAATTCATAACCTGACTGCACAAACCGGGCTTCTTTGGCATCCACTGTGACTCCGCTGTAATTGCCTACTCTTTCGCGCGAATTGGATGCGTAATTGAATAACGTTGTCTTACCTGAATTCGGATTGCCGACAAATGCGACATGTATGATTTTATTTTTCCCTGAATATTGGGTGTTTTCTGAGATTTCATCCAGGGTACCCGAATAGTGTATTCCTCCTTCAGGCTTGATGAGCGGGTCAATTTCAATAAGCCGGGCTTCCATTATACGAAGGGTAACATTATATCCGAGAATGTTATATTCAACAGGATCCTGTAAAGGCGCTTTTTTAATAACTGTTACTTCTTTCCCGACCACAAACCCCATTTCTGTGATCCTTTTGCGAAAGGCGCCACGTCCTTTTACTCTAAGGATGGTTGCTTTGGAGCCGGGTTCAAGTTCACTCAGATTCACAGACTATTATTATTTGGATTAAATAAATATTAACTGCAAAGATACTAGCTTTCTGATACCCTGACAGTAAAAAGATGTTGAGTTTGTAATGAAATGACAAAAATTTGGAGTATGGCTGAAATGAATCAATTTATTGAGTTAAATTATTTCATCTTCATCTTCATTTGGAAAAGCAATAAAATGCAATGCAGGTAAAAGCGCAGCAATCCGGGCTCCCCAATGCGTGATAAAAAGTTTTCTGCACTCGTGAACTGCATTCTGCCGTGCATAGGTGTGATTCTTTTGATAAAGCAGTACAAAATCTTTAAGATCCTGGTAAATATCTGCCAGATGTTCGGAGATGCTTGCCTTTAGGGGCATATTATCAGCGTTTTCGTAGGATAAAGTGAAAAAATCATCATTTCCGGGAAATACAGTCAATAAGGAATTATAAATATTTTCCCATTGATCTTCATTTACAAATCGTTCACCGAAAAAATCTTCGTCCGCATCAACTACAGGCAGAATGGCGCCCTTGAGATACAACAGGGGACAAATTTTTGCATAGTATTGCAGAACTTCATCCGGGTTGTATTTTTCAGCTTTTTCGGTGAAAATGCAGAATTCATTTGCCACTGTGAACATATCCAGTACGTTGGCAGAAGTTACCGGATCAGGGTTTGGAGTGTTTGACATACTTATGGGCTCTGTGGTGTTTTTCTATCGCATCAAAGGTATTAAATTGATCAGTGATCTGAACTGATTTCGATAGCATTCCTGTTAATCAGGAAATCTTTTTTCCTTCAAAAAGGAAGGATTCAGGGATTTTTCAAGATGATAAAAGAGATTTATTTTATTATCTCCTGCTTCCCTTTTTTGCCGGTTTACCTTTTGGTTTCGGGGCTGTCAGATTATCAATTAAATGAGTGATAGCATAAAATGGCCTTCTTAAAATCATTCTTGGTCCGGCCCAACGCATCACCAGCCTCATTTGCTCTCTCTTCTGAGGCGAATAGCAATGAACCGGGCATTCTTTGCATACCGGTTTTATTTCACCAAACATACAGGACAGCAGCCTTTTTTCAGCGTACACCGAAAGTGACTGACAATCAGTGCATAAAAGTCCTTTGCTATCATGTTTTGCCTGGCAAAACATTTTTATCATTGCCTGTACAATGATGGCTTCTCTTTCGCGACGGGTCTTAAAAAGCTTCATGATGACTTGCATTATTCCCGGATCATTGTCAGGAGCATCATAAATTTTTCATGTGCATTCACTGCATGCGGAATATTTGCAGGCAATATTATACTTTGGCCTGCCTTAAGTAGATTGGATTTCCCTCCGATCAATACTTCAGCATTTCCTTCCAATACCTGTATCAGTGCATCGAAAGGTGCCGTGTGCTCGCTTAGTTTCTGCCCGGCATCAAATGCAAACAGGGTTATATTCCCTTTATCCTTTTGAATAATGCGTTTACTCACAATTCCATCTGCCTGGTAGGCAATTGAATCAGTGAAAATAAAAGGACTTCCTTGTTCAACTTTTTCGTTTTCCATTTTGGGTTCAGTTTATAATTAGTGGGAAATAGTTAATGGTTATTTTGGTGTCATTTAATGATTATTTGAAGATGTCAATGATTTTATATTTAGACATAATTCAACGAATCAAAATTCTAACAGACTAATTCCCTTTCCTGTTTTCCATTAACTTTTTTCTATTAACTAAGTTACACCCATTCTTCATGCAGAATGTCTCCTTTTATCCCGATAACAATTTTCTTGATCGGAATATTCCGGCCCGATTGCTGAACAGCTGTCTTAGCCATTTGAATCAGGCCACCGCAGCAGGGAACTTCCATAATTGGGACGGTCAGGGTGTTTATTTTTGCCATCGAAATCATAGTCGACAGTTTTTCGATATAAACATCCTTATTGGTATCCAGTTTCGGGCAAGCGATGGCAAGTGATTTGTTTTTTAGCAGCTTGTCATGGAAATCGCCCATGGCAAATGCCACGCAATCAGCAGCCAGCACAACATCAGCGCCCTGGAAATAGGATGCCATCGGATTTATGAGATGCATTTGTACCGGCCATTGACGGAGCTCGGAAGGAGCAGGGGTTGATGAAATTGTTTCTGCTGCAACGGCTGTAGCAGTTGATGCATTCAATTTGTCCATATCAATGCGGAAATCAATTGTTTTCGAACTACCACATCCGCAGGCACTTTCATGCTCAGGTTTAACGTGATCGAGGGCTTCTTTCATATTTTGAAAAATTACGGTTGAGGCGATTGTTGGTTTTATTTCAGCTCCTGGGCTGAGGTCAATCTGGTGCTTTTTAATGTAAGAAACGGCTTCCTTCAGAAATTCATGTTCATTATGATCGCGTAAATGTTCAAGGTGCGCCAGGATGGTATTGCGGCCTTTTTTTACAATAGTTTCCATGACAATGGTTTCGTTGTAAGGCTCAGCTTCGCGTTCAATAACTTCAATGGCTCCTTCCGGACAATGACCAAGGCAGGCTCCTAACCCATCACAAAACAAATCGCTGATCAGCCGGGCTTTGCCATCGATAATCTGAAGCGCTCCTTCGTGACAGTTCGGAATACACAGCCCGCAACCTGTACATTTTTCTTCATCAATTTCAATAATTTTTCTAAGCATAAGAGATGTCTTTTGTTTTCAGATCCGATATTTTTGTGGCGGTTAAATATTCAACGAATTCAAGGGTCAGTTTATCCGGTTTCCCTCCGAAAATGCAGGTAATAAATGGGCATTGATTTTCAGAAGTATCGCAAAACTGGCAATCGACATTTCCTTCAATTAATTGGTATACCTCAAGCATGCTTACTTCTGCCGCATTTTTTTTCAGTATGAAGCCGCCACCCGGTCCGCGGTTGGATTCGAGGTACTCATTTTTAGCAAGTACCTGCAGGATTTTGGCCAGGTGATTTTGCGAGACATGAAGAATTTTAGCAATGCTTTTGGCATTCAGCCTCACTTTCGACGAAGCAATCAGAGCCAGGCTGTGTATAGCCAGGGAGGCTGCTTCGGAAATATGTACAAGCCGGCTCATCGTATATAGGAAATTAGGTATTTGAATGCGCAAATATACAAAGAATTTAATATTTTCTTGAAATGCATAAAAAAAAGATTCTAAAATTGTTTAATCAAGAGAATTAATTGTGGTGTGAATCAGGAAGTCCAGGTGGGCTGAAACCATCCTTGTATCAAGATTAATTATCACACTGTGTTTTGGATATTATTAGAGTGTATTCAGTTCAATTAAAGATTAAATCTTAGTTCTGATACTATCTCATAAATGATCTTTGGATTTCAGAAACTGGATGAACAGCAAATAATGTTGATAATGAATTTCTCTTTAATCTATTATTATAAAAGCAGGAAAATCGTTTTCAAATAAAGGTTGAACCATTATTTCATCATGTCGGCAAGAGTGTTTGTAGATAAATGATCGCGAAAAAGATGGGTCATTTGCGAGACTACGGTTCCCAGTATACATTTATCAAAAGGACAAACCGGCCTTTCGTGCGGACAGCTGATTACTTTAACCTGCCCTTCAATAGCCTCGTAAATCTGCAATAATGTTATTGTATCGGGTTCAGCATTTAATTTAAATCCGCCTGACGGTCCGCGATTTGATAATAAAAATCCTTCTTTCACCAAACGCTGCATAACTTTGGCCACATGATGACGCGACGAGCCGGTGATATCAGCAATCTTTTGTACATTTATAGTCTCTGCGGCGCGTGCAACAAGCACCATACCATGCAGACCAATGGATGCAGCTTCGGAATATGAAACAATTTTAGCCATTCAGTTATATGAGTATTTAATTGCTCAAATATCGGTAATAATATTTAATACCCATAAAGCTGATGTAATTTGAAGCAATTCTAAATAAGCGGTATGGAATGGTTTTTGATTCGATGCGTTCACAACTAAATAATAGAAAATATGACAAAAATTATGTGGAACAGAAAATTACTGGTAATTACTTCCATTAGCCTTCTGGCTTTTTTTTCTTCCTGCGATGTGCTTAACCAGGTTTCGCAAATGAGCAATCTTACGAAATGCGATTTCAGGCTCGAATCGGTTCAGCATCTGAATCTGGCCGGAATAAATGTT
>JBBSBT010000145.1:0-7206 GCA_038250985.1 Bacteroidales bacterium | reverse complement strand
TTTTGCTTTATATAAACTGGAAATTGCTAAATTTAACCTGATGGGAAGCGTGCGTTATGATGCCATGAACAATGAACTCACGGATAAACTGATGGGTCTTACATCAGCCAAAACTTCAAAAAATTACACAAAAGTATCTGCGCGTTTGGGAGCTAGTTATTCGGTTTCGGATTTTGCCACGATTTTCGCAAACTGGAGCCAGGGATTTATGCCTCCGTCCACCGAGGAATTAGCCAGTAATCCCGAAGGATACAACGGGTTTAATACACACCTGTTGCCTGCAACGTCCAATTGTTTCGAGATAGGCTCACGCGGTTTTTTGAACGACAAATTATCCTATGAGATCACAGGCTTTGTGATGAATACCGAAAATGATTTCTTCCGTTTCAAACAAAGCGGCAGGGGGAACCAGGAAGTATTTTACGGAAACGCAGGAAACAGCAAACGCAACGGTATTGAAACGTTTATTTCATATAACATACTTAAAAACCTGGGGGTACAGCTTGCATATACGTATGCCGATTACAAATATACATCAGCCAATGTTGATCCTGTTTATACTGATCCTGCTTATGTATTAACCACACCGCCGGCAGCCGGACAATGGTTGCCAAATTCACCTAAACACCAGCTTTATGCTGAAGTTGTGTACATGGTAAATAAAAACGTTACCGTGAGTTTAGGAACCGAATACCAATCAAAATGGGCCATTTACACCGATGCAAAAGCGTATAATGGAGAACTTGATCCAGGCATATATCAGAATTGGCAGGACGGTTTTAATTTGTATCACGCAAGGGTTTCGTATCAATGGAATGCATGGGGCCTGAAAGGTGAATTCAGCCTGTCGGCACGAAATTTCACCGGTGCAAAATATATGGCATTTACCGAACCTGATCCTGACGGAAATTCATACCAGCCGGGACCGGGAAGGGAATTTTTCGGAAATATTAAAATCAGGTTCTAAGCAGAGGTAATGCAATATTTGTATGCAAAAACTGGAAGCGGTAATTTGAGATTCAAAGGGAAACACTGCCTGGGTTTAGATATTTTCATTCTGACCCTGAAAGAAATCCGGAATCTCTGATTACTGCTTTTTTATTGAAATTTTATCTGGATTAAAAACAAGCAACGGTTGGTGTTTATCAGTGACGGGGAAATCATCTTATCTTATGGCAGAATGATATCCCTCCCTGATATATTTATCCGTTGAATATCTTTCTTCTTTTTATCGGAATACCTTGCCTTAGTATTAGTGCATGATATGCAGAAGGGATATCATGATCCCATTGCCGAAGCAAACTATAAATCAAAACCCTGTCGAAATGGACTAATATACCGATACATAAGGCTATTGTAAAATGATCTCCTTTTATACCGATAAGTAACAGCGTGAATTCTATAACAATATAAATGCCCCAGAATTTTGACATAATTGCATGAGGAGAAGGAAGTTTGCCAAAACGAGCCAGGCTGATTAAATACATTAAGCCTTCGAGAGTTAAAATAAAAAAGATAAGGTTCAAATTTCCAGCAATTGCCTGATGGTTAACCCGGAGTATAAAAAACAGGATTGAAAGATAAAACAACAGGTCAAAAATGGTATCAAGCAGCCTGAAATTTTCAGTTGATATATTAAGTTTACGGGCAATAATTCCATCAAAAACATCTGCAAATATCCCTATATACATAAGGATCAAAACAAGCCCTCTGGCATTGTCTGATTTTACAAATGTGAGGGCTGCAATTATAAAAAAGAAAACCAGCCTGCTGTATAGAAGGATTTTAGGAATCTGTCGTTTCAAATATCTGTGTATAAATAAGATTTTTAAAGTAAATCTGTTATTTGCCAGGTTTCTGTCTTCTTTCTCCTCACTCCGGTCTCCCGACTTCCGTCTTCCAGCCAACGTGTTTCCTGCTATCTCCTGGTCAATACTGCCGATCAATATGTATTATACTTCACCATTTCGTCCATCGGTTTTCGGATTTTAGTCCTCTGCGGATATGCTCCAGCTGCATAACCAAGGCTGATAACCAGCCCGATGGATTTGTCCGAAGGTATTTGCAGAAGTTTTTTGATTTTATCTTCGTCAAACCAGCCGATCATACAAGTTGCAAGTCCAAGTTCAGTTGCCTGCAGGCAGAAATGTGTGGCCGTAATTCCAATATCAATAAGAGGCCATTCTTTTTTCTTAACCATCATGGCAAGGCGGGTGATGATTTTTGCCTTTTCCATTACAATAACAATCATTACAGGAGCCTGCAAAGTAAATTTATTAATAAGTTTAATATCGCTGAATGTTGCTTTTGCTACTTCGGTCCGCAAGGGCTCCCGGTCAACTACAACAAAACTCCAGGGTTGCGAGTTGCTGGCTGAGGGTGCCAGTCGGGCAGCTTCGAGGCATTGATTTAACTTTTCTGCTTCAACTGGTTCTTCTGAATAGCGACGAACACTTTGGCGGGTAAGTATAAGTTCTTTAAACATCATAGCAATATCGTTTTCAAAGTAAAAAATGGCAAAAGTCAACAGGTAATTTGCAGGCAAATATCAGGATGCAAATATATTCCTGTTTTACGATATTCTAAACATTCCTTGACTTTGCTTGTTTTCAGTTGTAATTTTATAGTTAAACATCCGCAATTCAGGTTCATTATAAATTCCCTATCGCTTAATTTCATTAATTGATAACTGCAAAACTGGCATATTCTTTATTTTTTATACCCTAAAATCATTGAACATGTGGCCACGATTTGAAATTATACGAACTAAATTAACAACGCTGGAACACTCTCCGCGTTATTCGCGCCTGGCCGGGGAATTGTCGTGCTATAAGCCTCAGCTCGAAAAGCGCATTATCGATTCAGATGCCTCAGGTTTCCAATGGGCTATCAGGGCAAAGGAATTAATAAATGATGCTGAAAAATTCCTGAAAGGAAACAAGATTGATGAAGCCTGGAAAAGCTTTCATGCAGCCAAACGCATGGTAGTTTTTGATATGAATGACCATGAACTACTGGCCCATGCCAAATCACTGTATCGGGAAACCGAAAAACTCAATGAATGGCGAAGAGAAGCCATAAATAACCTGCTTGGGAAACGATCAGAAGGTGTAACCACAGTGCCGGCACCCGAAACACTTATACATGCGATGGAACTAAAGGATGAAGCCTACGACAACCAGTTTTACCTGAACAGGCTTTCGCGAAATCTGTTCTGGACACTTTCGCGCTTGCTTTTTCTGGTGATTTCAGGCATAGTAATCTATTTCGCATTAATTATCCGGAATATGGGAGTTGAGTATCCCTGGGATCTTAGCTTTACCGGCTATATTATCGGGGTTCTGCTTTTTGGATTACTGGGCGCCCTAACCAGTGCTATTGTTTCGACAAGAATGATGTCGAATTCGCCGCGTATCAGCGAGCTTGGTAGCAGCCAGGTGATTACCATGAGTAAAATATTTGTTGGCGCCGGGTTTTCGGTTTTTATTTTCCTGTTGCTACGCTCTTCGGTGGCCGAAAGCATCAATCTTTTCAGTTTTACTATTTCGCAACCTCTCGATTATTTTGCGATAGCCTTTGCTTCCGGATTTACGGAAATATTTGCACAAAAATCAATTGAGCTTTTACTGGGAAAAGAAAAAGAAACTAATAAGAAGAAAGACAACAACCCGATATAGAAATTACGGGTTGCGGTCTTTATTTTTAATTGGATCAGTGTATTTCAGAAATAAAGCCCTACCCTGAAACCTCCATCCAGCAAGGTCCCTGAATAACCATAGTCGATCCAGAAATGGTTATACCAGGTATCAAATCCTTTCAGATTGCTGTTGTAGCTTACGCGAATACCGGCACCGGTATAAATATCGAAATATATTTTGTCATTAACCAGCCACTGGTAACCCATGTGAAAATTTCCTCCGAACTTATACAAATTTGAGGTTTTTTCACCGTCGACTACTTCATAATAATTAACTCCGTTTTCGGAATAAGATTCAGTGTACTGACGGTTATCGGTAATTGAAAAATACTGACACATTACACCATATTCTGCATAAAATCCAAGCGGTTTCATACTGTTCGGCTTCAGGTATATTTTATGCTTTAAATCAAGTCCAACACCTGTTAACTGCTTGAAATCGTGATTGTACTTCATCCCGGTTACCACGAAAAACTGGGGTGAAATGATCAGCCATTGATTCGAAGTTTTCGAAATGCTACGGTCGATATCAAAGCGCAAACCACCTAAAATGGCATATTGCGGCACAAAACCAATGCCTGTGCGATGTGTAAAAACTTCCTGCTCCTGGGCAAAAGCAATAGTAAAACTCAGTGTTACCAATGCGAAAATAAAATAGAACTTCTTCATAAGTATTTAATTATAGTTGTATAGGAATAGTGCTGATTTTCTGTAACCCGGAGGCAGTCTGCATGTACTGATGTAGTCCGTCGGCACCGATTACGATAAGCCTGCCGGTCAGATGAATAACATCCTGAGCCTGAATATCGCTGAAGTAATTAAGTTGAACCGGATTTTGTTTGTCTTTAATGTTAAATACTTTCAAACCCTGATCGCATACATACAATGTGTCGTTATCGATATCAAGCCCGAGTGGTTTTGTCAGGTTCATAGTTTTTACCAGTAGCGGCGAATTCAGGTTTGTGATATCCAGGATCTGCAACTCATTGGAACCATTGAAACACCGCTGGTTGCTTGTATTAAGCGTAACATAAGCGTAATTATTCTGCGCTACTACCGGATCGCACGAACGGATATGCTGAAAATATGTGACTTGTTGCGGATTTGCCGGATTACTCAGATCGTAAACAAACATGCCGGTTTCGGTTCCGAGTAACAACGAATTTTGATATGGGTAAATCGTTTCGGTATAAATTCCCAGTGATTTATCCGAAACTTTATGTGGACGTTCGGCATCAGCAATACTCAGTGTATGAAGTGAGTATTGATCAACTGTATAAAGATAATCACCCGAAATGGTAAACCGGGCCAGCGATCCGCCTTTTCCTGAAACATTACTGTCAATATTTCCGGAATCACTCTTATCGCTCATGGAACATGCCGTAATCAGCAGAGAAATAACTGCCATCATCAAAAATATTTTTATCGTCTTCATAGTATGTTTTCTTTAGAGTTTCTTTTTCCAGGCTACAAGTATTCCGTTTTTAGGCCTGAACTTGTTAACATAATAAGACGGCCATCCCCCATCGGGCGATTCAATTTCAGGGAAAATGTTTTTTATCCTTTCTGTCACCTGAATGCTTGCAAAATTATCGGTAGTTTTCAATGCGATCAGGTCGATGGCGTTATCAGCATACAGTACATTATTTTTCATTGCCATGTCAATGCATCCGTCGATATGCAGGAATGCAATGTTTTGCGGCGCTGCCGGGTTGCTGTTATCAATTACATGAATTCCTTTGTATTTTTCATTTACCAATATATACTGTCCGTATAAGTATATTTTCCCGGTAACATGAAGTGCCTGTGCTGCTTCCATTTTTACAGCATTTTCCATCTCGGAACGATCCATGTATACAGGTGAATAGTCGCCATAAATTACAGGTTCCGACATGGAAAGTAAAATGCCCGTACCAATACAGATAAGAGCAAAACGTAAAGGGTAAAGAGATTTTTTCATATTTATAAAGATTAAATTTAATAGTTGGGCATACTACTTCATACAATATATACACCCATTTTGCATTTTACCCTGATTGCCAGGTAAAAAAAACATACAAATTATTTTTTTAAGCAAAAAATATTTCGTTGAAACGTAGCAATACCGGGACAATCCACATCCTCCTTCCAGGAAACTGGTTTATAAATAAATACGGTTAAGTCTAAAATCTGTACCTTTGCAGATCAAATCAAATTGATAAAAGACATAATTTATGAAAGACATCAGTTACGCTTTAGGCATAAGCATTGCAAGCAATTTAAAAAACTCAGGTGTTGATGCACTTGATATTGAGCATTTCACAAAAGGCTTGAACGCGATTTTAAACAACGAGGAGATTACCATGTCGCCCGATGAGGTAAACAAAATTCTAAACGATTTTTTCGAAGGTATGCAGAAACAAGCCGAAGGCAACAACAGCGAAAGCGGAATAGCTTTCCTTGCCGAAAACAAAAACAAACCAGGTGTAATTACCCTACCTAGCGGACTGCAATATTCCGTTATAACCGAAGGTACAGGAGTAAAAGCTACTGCAAAAAACCAGGTAAAAGTTCATTATACCGGTACATTGATTGACGGAACTGTATTCGACAGTTCGGTAAGCCGCGGCGAACCGGCTACTTTTGGAGTAACCCAGGTTATTTCGGGTTGGGTCGAAGGACTGCAACTGATGTCGAAAGGCGCAAAATACAAATTCTTTATCCCTTCGAACCTGGCTTACGGAGCGCAGGGTGCCGGCAAATCAATCGGGCCAAATGCAACACTTATTTTTGAAGTTGAGTTGCTGGAGATACTGTAATTTAAACAAGATTTCCGAAAACTGAAAACCGCCGGAAGGGAGACTTTTGGCGGTTTTTTTGTTTCCTGGCTTCATCCGGAATTTATGCTTATCCTAAAGATAGCCGTAAATTAATCACTTTGTTTTTGAGAAAATTGTTCAAATATTCCCCTCATACAAATCCCATATCGGGAAACACATTTCATAATCATTCCAGATTATATCGCCATATTGAATAGTGTATTTTTGAAATAATTTTTGATCCAGATATTTCCTTGTCATTGGGTTTCTCGCATTTTAAGAAAGGTGGAAAAATCAATACTTTTTTCAGTTCCATCGGAAAAAGAGAACATGATTTTATATTCGCCCAGGTATTGTGCATTTTCGATCGAAATTACCATTGCGTCAGATTTTTTGGGTTATATTTTCCGATTTTATTTCAATGTTATAAACAAAGAAGTCAATCCATTTTCTAACAATGTCATCCCTGTAAAGCGCTACAATCTTTTTGAATTTTTTCAAATTCTGTATGTCTAATGACTCCTTCCCTTTGGCTTCTTTTATTAAAATCTCTTTAAACTATACATTTTCAAATCACTGTTGTCCGATTTAAACATATCAGACTTGCTGTAGATCTTGTTAATATTACGTCCCTGACGGGACTTATCTCAAAGGGGTTGCTTTTCGTTCTACCAATATTCAGTCCCTAACGGGACAGTCCCGTTAGGGACA
>JBBSBT010000144.1:0-7208 GCA_038250985.1 Bacteroidales bacterium | reverse complement strand
TTCAGCAGGCGAGTCGGTTTTCACCGGGTCATTCGGACACAAAGCTGATTTTCTGTAAACAGTTTTCAATTCTGTTTGTATTACCTTTGCTGTTTCAAATTTCAATGTTATGCGATATTCCCTGGTGCTGCTTTCAATTATTTTCCTTGCAGCATTTACCTCCTGCAAGCAAAAAAAAGTTAATCAAACAGATGAATCCGAAAAGCAAGAGGCTGTAAAAACCTCTAAGGCTGCTGATTTTAATGCTGATTCAGCTTATTATTTTGTAAAAAAACAAGTGGATTTCGGTCCGCGGGTCACCAACAGTGTGGCGCATGATAAATGTGCAGCCTGGCTGGAGACTACGCTGAAAAAGTATGCTTCAGAGGTTATAGTTCAGCCTTTTACGGCAAAAGCATATAATGGAACACGGCTGAATGGCAGGAATATTATTGCTTCCTTTAACCCCAAAAGCACATCGCGTGTTTTGCTTTGTTCACACTGGGATTCGCGACCTTATGCCGATAACGATCCTGATACTGCGATGCACCGCACCCCGATTGACGGGGCCAATGACGGAGCCAGCGGAGTGGGGATCCTGATTGAAATTGCCCGTCAGCTCCGGATTTCTCCGGCAGCTGTTGGTGTTGATATACTTTTATTAGACGCCGAGGACTACGGTGCCCCGCAGGATGCAGGTTTTATTGGGAGCGACGACTGGGCTTTGGGATCTCAGTACTGGTCGAGGTATCCTCATGTTCCGCAATATACGGCCCGGTTTGGGATTTTACTCGATATGGTGGGTGGCGAAAATGCTGTTTTTACCATGGAGGGCACAAGCATGTATTATGCACCCGATATTGCTCAAAGAGTTTGGAATATGGGCTCCTCAATCGGTTACAGCGATTATTTTTCATCGGAACGCACCAATGCCATTACGGATGATCATGCATATATAAATCAACTCAGAAAAATCCCTACTATCGATATTATCCAGCACGACCAATCCACTCAATCTGGTTTTTACAAATACTGGCACACCATCAATGATAACATGGACGGTATAAGTAAACCAACCCTGATGGCTGTTGGACAAACAATTCTTACTGTTGTAAGAAGCGAAAAATAATGAATGAGCTGATTAAATCAGTGAGTTTAAAATCCACAAACAAATGGTGTTTGCTATCCGGTTTGTGGATTTTTTTTTGCCCGGAAGTAAGCCTTTTATAGCAAGTCATTCGCCAGGTTAGCCAGTTCCGAGCGTTCGCCTTTTTCGAGTCTTACATGAGCATACATGGGATGCGATTTTACCTTGTCGATGAGGTAGGAAAGCCCGTTACTCTGCGAGTCCAGGTATGGAGTATCGATCTGGAAAATATCACCCGTAAAAATAATTTTTGTGTTCTCGCCTGCACGGGTAATTATGGTTTTAACCTCATGTGGAGTGAGATTCTGGGCTTCATCCACGATGAAAAACACATTGCTGATACTTCGACCGCGTATATAGGCCAAAGGTGTCACCACAAGTTTTTCATTTTGCAGGGATTCGGTAATCACCTTGGCTTCTTTATCTTTTTCGCCAAACTGGCTCTGGATAAATTTAAGGTTATCATACAAGGGTTCCATGTACGGGCCTATTTTATCCTTGATATCACCGGGCAGAAACCCAATTTCTTTATTGCTGAGCGGAACGATAGGCCTGGCCAGGTATATCTGCTTGAATTCACGCCTTTGTTCCATAGCTCCGGCCAGGGCCAGTAAGGTTTTACCTGTTCCGGCCACACCTTGCAACGTTACCAACTTAATGTCGGGGTGCATAATGGCATGCAGGGCAAACACCTGTTCCGCATTACGCGGCATAATGTGATAGGCCGGTCGCTTATCCAATCGTTCAATGCGCTGATTTGTAGCATTGTAAAAGGCCAGTGCTGAATTTTTGGTATTTTTCAGTATGTAATAATGATTGGGTATGGAGCTTTGCAAACCAATGTCGCTCAGCTCGCAGTGCCCGGTCTGATATATGGAGTCAATAACTTTGGTGGGCAGACCTTCAATCAAGGTTTTTCCGGTGTAGAGTCCTTCCGGATCTTTTATTTTTCCGGTAAGGAAATCTTCGGCCTGAATATTCAGGGATTTGGCTTTCAGGCGGAGGTTCACGTCTTTCGAAACAAGAGTAACCTTGCAATCAGGATTTTCTTTTGCAATAGCCAGGGCTGCATTCAGAATCCGGTGATCCGGTTTGTTTTCACCAAAAATAACCCGGGCATCCATATCGCCCTGTTCAATCATTATCACTTTAAACTTTCCGCCCTTGGATTTCGGCAGGGTAAGCCACTTGGTGAGTGTCCGCTTTTCTGATAGCCGGTCGATAATGCGGATAAATTCACGCGCTTCGAAGTTTATATTGTCATTGCCCTTTTTAAAATTATCCAGTTCTTCGAGTACAGTAATTGGAATTGCAACATCGTTATCATCAAAACTGTTGATAGCATCATGATTGTAAAGAATCACGCTGGTGTCGAGAACGAAAATCTTTTTTTTCTTTTTAAGAGTGGGAGAAGTTGGTTTTACTGGCATACAAATAGAATTTAGAAGGTTAGACCAGTTGATTTTTGAGTCATTGTGTATTCAAAATGCAATACGCATGTTTGTATGAAGGGATCAGCAAGGAGTAGCAGGCAATTATAACGGAATTTAAAATTTGCCGGTTGAAATCAATATTTCTTTTTCCAATATTTGAAATTTCCGCTTACTGTTTTTCCACTGTTCGTTGCAAAATAACATATAGATACATGTCTTTTTACGCACTGGCTTCAAAGATTATGAAAAAGTTATAAACAGTAAAGGGCTGTTCCTTGATTTATAAACTTTTATCGATATCCGGCAAACATTAGCGTGTTTGAAATGTTTAACATTAAGAATAAATTATTAAACAATTTTTCATATGAGTACAAAATCTTTTATGCTTATTACTGGTGCATCTGGTGGAATTGGCCACGATCTGGCTATTCTTTCTGCTGCTGAAGGCAAAAACCTGGTGCTCGTGGCACGTTCAGCAGATAAACTGGATCAGCTTGCTGAAAAGATCAGGGAAAACAATAAATCGGAAGTGATTACAATTGCTGTCGATTTAACTGATGAGAAAGGTGTGAACAACCTGATTTTGGAAATTACTGCGAAAAATATCCAGATTGATACACTGATCAACAATGCCGGTTTTGGCGATTTTGGTGATTTTGCAGCTGCGGATCTGGCCAAAAACATGGAGATGATCCGCCTGAATATCAGTGCCCTGACTCAACTCACTCATTTCGCCTTACAGGGAATGACTAAAGTAGGCAGAGGCAAAATTATGAATGTTGCTTCGACAGCAGCCTTTATGCCCGGACCGGGAATGGCGGTTTATTATGCTAGTAAAGCTTATGTGCTGTCATTTTCCGAAGCGCTTACCCGCGAACTGAAAGGAAGTGGTGTTACCGTTACAACTCTGTGCCCGGGACCTACCGACACCAGTTTTGCTACGGCTGCCGGTCTCGGCAAATCACTAATGCACCGTATGCTTCCACCGGCAACATCCATGCAGGTAGCAAAAGCTGGCTATAAGGCCATGATGAAAGGAAAAGCTATTGAAATCCCGGGGTTTATGAATAAACTTAGTACGATGACTCCGCGTTTCACACCACGCGGCATGGTAAGGAATATGATCTATGGAATTCACAAAAATCATTGACTTTAGTTGTGAATCATCATCTTTAATTTGTTAAGATCAAATCCATTTGCGCGAAGCATGTCAGTTATTCCCTGCCAGGTTTCTTTTTGCATTTCCGGCGTGCGGCAAAGTATCCACAGGTATTTGCGGCTGGAGCCCGATACCACGGCCCATGAGTAGTCGGCCGCTTTATCAATTACCCAGTAATCTGACTTGAAGGGCCAGAAAAACTGTACTTTCAGCTTGGTGTTATCCGACCCTTTCACCGGGAAAGCTTTGCCTGTTATGGATTTAATTTTTCCGTTAATACTTCCTTTGCGGCAGGAGTTGAACACTTTTACATAACCTTTATCCGTAAGCGTATAATCAGCTGTTACGCAAAAGCAGTCCTTTTGAAACGGCATCGGGTATGAAGCGATCTCGTACCATTTTCCGGCATATTTCTGTAAATCAACCGTATCGGTTACTGATGGGGAATTTTGACTCATAACTAAAGAGGTTCCAAAAAATTGAATTGTGATCAGGATGAACAATAAAACAGATTTCACAGCCTCCCGGAATTAAAAAGTAAAGTTAAGTTTTTATCCTGAGCTATGGGATTCCGGGGAAAGTAAAAATAATTCAGCCATTTATTTTGCCGGAGCATGAATGGACTTGGTTATTTGAAAAAAGTGAAGATGCCGGCATTATTGAATTCCTACTGAAATATTTTTTTGTAATTCAGCCATATTATCCTTTTTTTAGTTTATTTTGGCTAACAGTATTAACGTATTCAAAGTTTCAGATGAAAAAACTTATAGCTTTCTTAGTTTTATTCCTGGTTATAGCCGAAATACCTTCCAGGGCCTGCACTTCTATTATTATTTCCGGCAAAAGCACGCCTGATGGCAGGCCAATTATGTGGAAAAATCGGGATACGGATGCTTTTCAGAATGCTATAATGTTTTTCAACGACGGGAAGTACAATTCAATAGGACTGATAGATTCTGATGATCCATCAGGCAAGGCTGTATGGATCGGATATAATTCAGCCGGATTTGCCATAATGAATACAGCTTCATACAACCTGATACTGAAGGATACTATTGATGTGAAAGACCGTGAAGGTATTATTATGCGGGAAGCATTGAGGCAATGTGCTTCTGTAAATGAATTCGAAATGTTTTTAATTAATTATAAAAAGCCATTGGGGGCTGAAGCCAATTTTGGCGTAATTGATGCATATGGAGGAGCCGCTTATTTTGAAGTAAGCAATTTTTCATACAAAAAACTGGATGTGAACGATCCGGCTCTCGCACCGATGGGTTATATGATTCACACTAATTTTTCATTTACCGGCGATCCAAATTCAGGAAGCGGGCAAATCCGGTACCAAACGGCTGAGGAGCTCTTTTACCAGGCAGCACAGCAACATAACCTGACAGTTCGTTTTATCCTTCAGGATGTGAGTCGTTCACTATGGCATTCGTTTACAAAAACAGACCTGAAGAAATCCTTTTCGGAAAATCCGGCCGAACAGAAATTTATGAACTTTACGGATTTTATCCCCCGTTATTTTTCTTCCTCCGCAGTAGCAATCCAGGGCGTGAAACCGGGAGAAAATGTTGATTACACTACCATGTGGACCGTACTTGGCTTCCCGCTGGCTTCGGTGGTTACCCCTTTGTGGCTATGCTCGGGGAAAGATCAGCCTGCAATGGTTATGGCTGATAAAAATGGAATTGCCCCTCTTTGCGATAAAGCCGTTGCGTTGAAACAACAGCTTTTCCCGATCAGATATAAGTATGGCGAAAACTATATTAATATTAATGCCCTTTACAATGGGGCAGGTACAGGAATAATGCAAAAACTGAAACCGCTGGATGATATGATTTTCGATTTATCAGATAAAAAACTCGATGAATGGAGAAACAATAAAAATTTCAAAAAGGAAATACCTGAGTTCTATAGGTTGCTGGATCAGATGATATCAGCCAGGTACAAGGATTTATTTGGCCTATGACCATTTGGAACACCCAGCTGAAAATTAAATAAAAAAACAGCTATGCTAAAAAGCCGCCGGATCAATATATCAGGCGGCTTTTTAGATGCATAGTGGAAAGATTATCCTTTTTCTGCCGGCTTATCACCAACCATAAGGATTTCACTGGCAACAATTTCGGTAGTCGTATGCTTGGTGCCGTTCTTGTCTTCCCAGTTCCGATAAGTAATGCGGCCATCGACAGCAATTTCCTTGCCTTTTTTCAGGTACTTTTCGCAGATGCCGGCCAAGTTTCCCCAGGCGACGATGTTGTGCCATTCGGTGGAATCTTTTTTATTGCCTTCCTTATCGGTATAACTGTCGCCGGTGGCGAGTGAGAAGGTTGCTACTTTGTTGTCCTTTTCGAGGTTACGGATTTCCGGATCCTGGCCGAGGCGGCCGATCAGTTTTACATTGTTTCTAAGTGTGTTCATTTTGTTAGGATTTAGGGGTTAGGTCCCGATATCGGGATGGGATTATGGGATTTGCTTTTGAGTTATTTTATATCCGATACTTGTTCTTTCTGTTTGATTGGAATCATTTTGCATCAATTCTCTTAATGCCTGGAAAACCACCTTGAATTGTCTGTCATATTTGGCTTCTAATTCCGTTAATTTCTTTGCCAGTTCTGAATGGGTTGAAAGGATTTCTCTTAATTTCACAAATGCTCTTACAATCAGGACACTGGTTTGTATTGCTAACGGAGTATTTAAAATGCTTGCAAGCATAATAGTACCATGATCTGTAAAAGCATAAGGATTTGTTGTGGAAAATTTTATCCTGGAAAGGTGGTCGCATTTTGCGACCACCTCCTGTTTCTCCTCATCAGATAATTGGAACATGAAGTCTGAAGGGAATCGGTTTATGTTTCTCTTTACCTGCTCATTTAGTCTTTTCGTTTTTACTCCGTAGATTTCTGCCAGGTCAGAGTCGAGCATCACTTTTTGTCCTCTGACAAATAGGATTCCTCTGTTAATTCTTGCATCCGGTATTGAAATAGTGTTATCCATTTCTGTGAAATTTGAAGAGCAGCGATTCGGGCTTTTGAATTATTTCTTTGCTTCGTTATTGCTTCCAACAAAAAGCATTTCGCTGGCTACGATTTCCGAACTGGTATGTTTTGTGCCGTTTTTATCTTCCCATGTACGGTAGGTAAGGCGTCCGTCGATGGCGATTTCCTTGCCTTTTTTCAGGTACTTTTCGCAGATGCCTGCCAGGTTGCCCCACATAACAATATTGTGCCATTGGGTTTGTTCCTGCCTGCTTCCGTCTTTAGCGGTGAAGCTGTCGCTGGTGGCCAGCGAAAATTTTGCGAATTTGTTTCCTTTGTCCAAAGTTTTAACTTCGGGATCCTGGCCGAGGCGGCCGATCAGTTTTACATTGTTACGTAGAGCGTTCATGGCTTTTTGTTTTAAAAGGTTAATAAATAAGGATTTCAAAATGTGATTCGTTTTCGTCAACCAGGTTTATTCCCTGTTTGATGAAGCAAAGGTATGGTGG
>JBBSBT010000143.1:0-7221 GCA_038250985.1 Bacteroidales bacterium | reverse complement strand
TTAATAAGCTGACGATATGTATAAGTTTACATTTATTCCCCAACTTTTGAATCTGACCCGATAAATTAAACTTGAAAAAGTTCGCGCGGTAATGAGGATATTACTCTTCCTGATTTTTTAACACTGGCAATCAGATTTTTATTGGTGATAATGAAATAACCCCCCGCACAGCAAATATGTGCAAGGGGTTACGACGCAAATCCGGTATGAATTTTATTTCTTACTCCTTACTCCTTACTTCTTACTTCTTACTTCTTACTCCTTACTCCTTACTCCTTACTCCTTACTCCTTACACCTTACTTCTCTGTTAGTCCCCGATCTTCCAACATCGGTTGTATGTCAGCTTGATGTCCCCGGAAATCGTAAAACATTTTGTTGTAGTCTTCGGTGTTTCCACGCGAAAGGATCATGTCGCGGAAGCGCTGCCCGTTAGTCCGGGTCATCCCGCCATTTTCCTTAAACCAATTGAACGCATCGTCATCCAGCATTTCTGCCCATGAATAAGCATAATATCCTGCCTGGTATCCATTGCCCCAAATGTGCAGGAAGTAGCTTGAACGATAGCGCGGAGGTACTTGCGGAAGATCAAGATGGGTGCGTTTCAAGGCGGCGGCTTCAAATTCATCAACCGATTTTATCGGATCACCAACCCGGATTGTATGCCATTCCATGTCAAGGTCGGCAGCTGCCAGTATTTCTGTCAGGGCAAATCCCTGGTTAAATTTCAGCGATTTCTTGATTTTATCTACCAGCACCTGTGGCATCGGTTCCCCGGTTTTGTAATGTACGGCATAATGGCGGAATACTTGTGGGTCGATAGCCCAGTGCTCATTAAACTGTGAAGGCAATTCCACAAAATCCCGGGCTACTCTGGTGCCCGACAAGCTGAGGTAAGTTTGGTCGGCAAAGAAACCATGAAGGGCATGTCCGAATTCATGGAACATAGTGGTTACATCGTCGTAGCTGATTAACGCAGGTTCACCGGGTGCAGGTTTGGTAAAATTACAAACATTGTAGATCACCGGTTTTGTGCCCAGCAATCGGGATTGCTCAACCACATTGCTCATCCAGGCACCGCCTGACTTATTGTCGCGCTTGAAATAGTCGCAATAAAATAATCCGAGCTCGCTGCTGTCTTTATCATAAACGGTATAAACGCGCATATCGTCCTGGTAAACAGGGATGTCGGTTCTGCGTTTGAATGTCAATCCATACAACTGATTGGCGGCATAAAACACGCCGTTCTCCAGTACATTGAATACTTCGAAGTAAGGCTTCACCTGGCTTTCATCCAGATCATAACGATCTTTCCGTACTTTTTCCGCATAATAATTCCAGTCCCAGGGTTGCAACTGGAAACCGACTTTTTCTTTATTGATGACAGCCTGGAGGTCATCTGCTTCTTTGCGTGCTTTTGCTGTAGCTGCCGGAACTAATTTCTTTAAAAAGGCTTGCACAGCCTCAGGAGTCTTGGCCATTTGATTCTGCAGACTCCAGGCGGCATAGTTGGGGAATCCCAATAAAACGGCTTTTTCGGCGCGGAGTTCAGCCAGGCGTTTGATGGTTTCACGGGTGTCGTTTTTGTCGCCTTTTTCGGCCCTGTTCCATGAGGCTTCAAATAATTGTTGACGGCTATCCCTGTTCTCCAGTGATTGCAGTGCAGGTTGCTGGGTTGTATTTTGCAACGGCAGCAGCCATTTTCCTTTTTCCCCGGCGGCATTTGCATCCTGCGAGGCTGAGTTTAAAGCTCCTTCCGAAAGACCTTTCAGGGCTTCCTTGTTGCTTACCACGAACGCACCTGCTTTGGCGGCAGCTAATAATTGGTTGGTGAATTTGGCGCTCAGACCCGCTTCTTCTTCATTCAGTTTTTTTAATTTGTTTTTGTCATCATTTGACAGGATTGCGCCTGCACGAAGGAATTCATCTTGATAGTATTCAAGCAGTCTGACGGATTCCTTATCCAGCTTGAGCTCATCTTTCTTGCTGTAAATTGTTTTTATTCTTTCGAAAAGCTTTGCGTTAAGATAAATTGCATCTTGCAGTGCTGCCATTTTTGGGGCAATGTCTTCACTCAGCTTTTGCAAAACCGAATCCGTATTGGTTCCCGCAAGCATATTAAAAACCCCGTTGACCCTGCGGAGTAATTCGCCACTCTTTTCCAGGGACACCAGCGTGTTTTCAAAGGTCGGAGACTCCGGATCGTTGGCAATCTTTTCAATTTCAGCCTGTTGAACTTTAAACCCTTCTTCAAAAGCAGGTGCAAAATCACTGTCTTTGATTTTTGTAAAATCAGGAGCCTGAAATGGCAAGGTACTGGCATGTATAAACGGGTTTGATGCCAGGTCTTTCGTGTTTTCCATAGATTTCTTTTGTGCTGAATTTGAGTTGCAGCCTGTCACAAATAACAGGAGCATGCCCGTTGCAAGAAATGATAATTTTTTCATTGTTTTCATGTTCTGTAGCTAATCCGTAATGAATTAAATTGGTTAATTCTCTGATTTTTTAAAAGCGATAAAAGTACAATCTTTTGATGTACGGGCGAAAGTTTGTTCCGATTCTTTTATTGTGGATTATGTAAATCGTCAGCAAAAAAGTTACCAGTAAAAGTATAAATACAGGTATGGTTGCAAAATATTGTTTCACAAAAAAAATCACATTAAAATGGAAGATTCTAACAAAAGGCCAGGCGCAACTCAGGTTGCAAATGAAATCCGGCGCTATGGCAGGTTAATGGAATGCTCATTCACTGCACTAGTATAATCAGGATGAAAAATAAAATAAACTATTACTTTCCGATACAAAACTTCCCGAATATATTTCCCAGAATATCTTCGGTAGTAACTTCACCGGTGATCTCACCCAGGTGATGCAAAGCCGAACGTATATCGGTAGCAATCAGGTCGGTAGGGATGTTTTCATCTAGTCCTTTTGAAGCTTCCTCCAGCGCATTCAGCGTGCTTTTTATAGAATCGTAATGCCGCGCATTGCTTACAATAGCCTGGTCGGCTATATTGGCAGTTTTGGTGGTTTTTACCAGGCGCTCGATGATGAGGTTCACGTTTTCCTTGCGCTTGGCCGAAATAAAAATGGTTTCCAGGTCGAAAAGAGCTGTAACATGTGGAGGTGCTTCCACCATCAGGTCAATTTTATTGCCGATCAGCAGGAAATGCTTCTCCGGATTATCAATATGATCGCGGAATTCTTCTTTTAATTCTTCTATTTCATCTGCCGTTATGGTGCTGATATCAAACAGGTAAAGTATGGCCGAGGCTTCTTCTATTTTCTCGTAAGTCCGGCTTATGCCGATGGTTTCGATGGTATCGGTGGTATGCGACCTGAGCCCGGCGGTGTCAATAAACCTGAAGGTAATTCCGCTGGTAGTAAACGTGTCCTCAATGGTATCGCGTGTGGTTCCGGGTATCTCGCTTACGATAGCTCTTTCCTCGTTAAGCAGGGCATTAAGCAGTGTCGATTTCCCGACGTTGGGTTTGCCTACAATAGCAACAGGAATCCCTTTCTTTATCACATTGCCTAATGAAAATGAAGAAGCCAGGTTAGTCATTTCAGCGATTATCCCCGCCATTAATGCTTTTAGTTTACTGCGATCGGCAAATTCAACATCCTCTTCGCTGAAGTCAAGCTCCAGTTCGAGCAGCGAGGCCAGGTCGATTAACTGACTGCGCATATCCTTTATCCGCTTCGAAAATCCACCCCGCATCTGCATCAGGGCAAGATCGTGTGCTACTTTCGATTGCGATGATATCAGGTCGGCAACGGCTTCGGCCTGCGACAAATCGAACCTGCCATTCAGGAATGCCCTGAGTGTAAATTCGCCTTCCCTTGCCATACGGGCTCCGGCATCAATCAGAACCTCTAATATTCTTTGTTCAATATATTCCGATCCATGACATGAAATCTCCACTATATCATCACCAGTGTACGAATGCGGGGCCCGGAAAACCGTAAGAACCACTTCATCAATAACTTCATCCTTGTTTACAAATGATCCGAAATGTGCCGTGTGGGTACCGAACTGTTCGACCGTAAAGTTAGCTTTGGGTGACTTGAAAAACATACCGGCTATAGTTACCGCTTTGGGTCCCGAAATCCGGATAACGGCTATAGCGCTGATTCCTGCCGCAGTGGACATGGCGCATATCGTGTCATTTTTCGATAAAGTGGTATAAGGATTCATAAGGCTGGCTTTTAGAATAACAATAACAAAGATAGTGAGGAATACTGCGAAATCAGAATTTATACATAGCTTTTTCAGATATCAGAGCTGGTTCGCAGTGTGAAATTCCAGGAATCAATCCCGATATCTATCGGGACCAAGTCTTAAATTCCAATCCCGATAGATAACGGGACCATTTCCCCCTGTCTCCCTGTCTCCCTGTCCCCTTGTCCTAACTCCATCAATCCCATCAATCTCATCAATCTCATCAATCTCATCAATCCCCTCAGTCTCCTCCGTCACTAACGCTCTCTAATTCCCTGTCTTTGTTTCCTTCGAGTATGGAAAGCACGGATTTAATATCATAAACACTGCCGTTTTTACGGTTTCCTAAAACTATAATCACAATATCCGAATCCATATCCATCCACAACATAGTACTGAAACCGGCCCACCATCCTCCATGGTACACATAATGTACTTTCTTCATGTCTTTAGGGTCAGTCATCAGCCTGAAACCCAGTCCATAGTTATGGCGGCTCTTGTGTTCGAAACTGCGCGGGGTAAATGCCTCGTTGAGCCAGTGCTTGCTTAGTAAACAGCCGGAATGTAATGCAAAATACCAGAGTTCCATGTCGCCTGCCGTAGCATATATCCCTTTATCTCCGTAAACACCGTCGTAAAAATCGCGCCCACGTTTCCTATTTCCCTCGTAACCTGTTGTCCGGTAGCGTAATAATGAATCAGGGGCAAGTATGTCGATAAATGAATGAGTCATCCCAAGCGGCTCAAAAATACGGGTCCTTATAAACTGAGGGTAGCTTATACCACTCACTTTTTCGATAATGGAAGCTAGGATGATGAAGTTGCTGTTGTTGTAGCTGAAACTTCTTCCCGGCTGGTTATACGCCGGCGGCAAAGTATCAGCTTCGCGGAACCATTTCAGAATAGTGTCGTTTGTTGGGGCAGGACCGTTAATTCTTCTTTTAGATTCAAAACAATAAAGATAGTTGGGCAACCCGCTTCGATGGCTTAAAAGGTTTTCGATGGTTATGCCATGATAGGGAAATGATGGAATGAATTTCTGAATGCTGTCGCTGATTTTCAACTTGTTATCCTGTGCAAGCAACAGCACGGCTGTAGCGGTAAAAGTTTTACTTATAGATGCAAGCTGAAATGCCGAATTCATGCCAAGCGAATTTTTCGCAGAAAAATCAGCATATCCGAATGCATTCTGATATAATATCACACCCTTCTGTGCAATAAGGACCACCCCGTTAAATCCTTGTTTTTTAGCTTTCTTTATGAAAAGCGAATCAAGGGAAAAGGTTTTCTCAGTTGCATGAATTTTTTTCCGGATATGGGCTTCCTCTTCAGGCGTGAGCCTGTTATCAGCCATACAATCAGCCAAATGTGGCGGATCACTTTTGACGGTATTAAAGCATCCGGGTGACGTAAAAAGCTGTACAGCAATTAAAAGAGATATGAGTATATGTCGGGTTATTTTTTTCACAGAATAGCATTTTTGATTTTACAAAAGAAATTAAACATTCTCAACATCCGACGCATTTATAAGAAGGTTGTTAACAATAGTATGTTGAGTAATTTTTCACATTTAGTTTTAAGATTGAATTGTTTTTTTTTGACCGGAACTAAAATACCATCGACAGTACGTAGTGATTTTGAATTTCAAAATGTAGATTTTGCATTGAAATGACGTCATGTCAATACAAATTTTAGATGGCAAGTTGTTCTGATCCAATGTATTTATCGTTTGGATCATCAGCTGTAATAAAATGTAATTCATGTATTTAATACCAGAATTAACCATCCGGTATTCAAAATTACAATTCAACAATCCGGAATCCGAATTTATTTTTACCTTTGGTCACTTAAAAGAAAATGTAATGAGCATACTAGTTAATAAAGATTCCCGGGTTATAGTCCAGGGATTTACAGGCAGCGAAGGAACATTTCATGCCACCCAGATGATTGACTACGGTACCAATGTGGTAGGTGGAGTTACTCCCGGTAAAGGGGGCAACGAACATATCGGCCGTCCTGTTTTCAA
Organism: Bacteroidales bacterium; assembly: GCA_038250985.1. GTDB lineage: Bacteria > Bacteroidota > Bacteroidia > Bacteroidales > UBA4417 > UBA4417. Next base: position 975 of record JBBSBT010000143.1, on the reverse strand, counting down.
TACGGTGAAAGAAGCTGTGAAAGCCACCAAAGCGGATGTTTCGCTTATTTTTGTGCCGCCTGCTTTTGCAGCCGATGCCATTATGGAAGCAGCTGATGCAGGTATAAAGGTAATTGTTTGTATTACCGAAGGTATTCCTGTAAAAGATATGATGGCAGCCAAAGAATATGTTGATGCCCTCGATTGCCGCCTGGTTGGACCTAACTGCCCCGGTGTTATCACTCCCGGTGAGGCAAAGGTAGGCATTATGCCCGGATTTATTCATCAGAAAGGAATTGTAGGTATAGTTTCACGTTCAGGCACCTTGACATACGAAGCTGTTGATCAGCTTACCAAGGCCGGCTTAGGGCAAACTACGGCGCTGGGTATCGGTGGCGACCCGATTATCGGCACTACCACCCGTGATGCTATGGAACTATTTATGGCTGACCCGGAAACCAAGGGGATTGTTATGATTGGCGAAATAGGCGGGAATATGGAAGCAGATGCAGCTTATTATGTCCGCGATAACGGTACTAAGCCTGTTGTTGGTTTTATTGCAGGTGCTACGGCTCCGGCCGGGCGTACCATGGGACATGCCGGCGCCATTGTAGGTGGAAAGTCCGACACAGCCGAAGCTAAGAAAGCGATTATGCGCGAATGTGGAATCACCGTTGTGGATTCACCAGCCGAAATAGGCGCTGCTATGCTCAGGCTGTTGAAAAACAGTTCAAGCAATAATATAGCATAATAATTCCGACGCTTATCTGATATTGCCTGCTCACAGCAGGTTTAAAGAGGTACAAATTACGATTGACGATAAAGTCGGTTGTGGTTTGTACCTTTTTTTGATTCCCTGGCGGGAACAGTTAATGGTTAAAAGATAAATAGTTAATGGTTTGAAGTCCCGATAGCTATCGGGATTGAAATGTTTGAAGGGTTTGAAAGGTTTGAAGGGTTTGAAGAGTAAACGATGTAACGTTGTAACCCGGCGCT
>JBBSBT010000142.1:0-7244 GCA_038250985.1 Bacteroidales bacterium | reverse complement strand
TCTTCAGGAACAGCAATGCTTTTATCTTTCAGATAACCGGGGCTTACTACTTTTATTTGTTTGCCTTCAACAATTGCTTCAACACCTTTGCCTGTTATTGCATTAAATTTTTCGGGTTTGGGAACGTTGATCTTTTTATCTTTTGCTTTACGAACTATGCCAACAGCAATCGGGTGCTCTGAACTTTGTTCCAATGCAACAGAAAGCCGCAACAATTCATCTTCAGAAAATTGTTTGTCAAGCGATACAATCCGGGTAACGCCAAAATCACCTTTGGTAAGGGTGCCTGTTTTATCAAATAAAAGTGCAGTTATTTTTCGTGAGTCTTCAAAGGCAGTACGGTTTCGTATTAAAAGCCCGTTTTGTGCAGATATTGCAGTAGAGATAGCAACTACTAAGGGGATCGCCAACCCCAATGCATGCGGACAGGCAATTACCATCACGGTTACCATGCGCTCCAACGCAAATACAAAAGGGAAGCCTAAAATCAACCATACTGCTAACGTTCCAAAACCAATGGCGAGAGCAATATAAGTAAGCCATTTTGCCGCCCTGTCCGAAAGGTTTTGCATTTTGGATTTTGACTTTTGAGCTTCTTCTACCAGTTTGATCACTTTATTGAGATAGCTGTCTTTCCCAGTATGCTCTACTTTTACTTTAAGTGAACCATTGCCATTGATTGAGCCGCCGATTACTTTATTTTCAACCTCTTTTTTTACCGGTTTGGATTCTCCGGTAAGCATAGCTTCATTCAAATAACTGCTACCTTCTATGATAATACCATCAGCCGGTACTTTTTCACCCGGTTTGATCATAATCACATCATTCTGTTGCAGTTGTTCCAATTTTATATCTTCCACCTGGCCGTCTGCTTTTACACGGTGAGCTTCGGCAGGCATCATACTCACCAGTAATTGCAAAGCCTTTGAAGCGCCAAGCACCGATTTCATTTCCAGCCAATGGCCTAACAACATAATTACTATCAGGGTTCCTAATTCCCAAAAAAAGTCAACTCCCGGTAACCCAAACACCGTTGCTGCACTATAGAAATAGGCTACGGAAATGGCCATAGCAATAAGTGTCATCATCCCTGGCGATGCTTTTTTTATTTCGCCCCAAAAACCTTTAAGAAATGGCCAGCCACCCCAGAAATAAACAAAGGAAGACAGCGCTAAAAGGATGAACGGATTGCCAGGCAATAAGAAATTATATCCAATAAAATTTTGGATCATTGGCGAAAAAACAAGAATAGGTATAGTAATAATTGTGGATACCCAGAAACGTTTCCGGAAATCACGTATCATCATTTTATGATGGTCGTGCCCGGCCATACCCATTGGGATAGCTCCATGATCCATTTTACTGTGATCCACCTTGGAATGATCCATTGCAGGATTTTCTTCGTGCTGGCTATTATGCTCACCGTGATTCATAATTTGTTTTTTTGTTTAGGGAATTTTATTTTTAGATTTTCAAGCGTTTTTCATTGGGAATCCAATGTTGCTATTATATGATAACTGACTCATGATTAAAATATAGCTACCCTCTAATTCATCCCATGTTTCCATCCTATTGAGACAAGCCACCAATTCATGGGATAAGTTATTATAGTTCCGATAAAAAGAGCTAATGTTGCAATTCCCCAAAAGGCATAGGTATCAGGCAATGGCGGTGATGATATGATGAGTGGCTGGATAAATTGCATTGTAAGTAGCATCCCAGACATAAGTGTAATCATTGAAAAAAACTCAGCTCTTCCTCCCTTCCACAATGCCTGTCCCGAAGAATTTCCCATGCTTCTAATAGCAGGATATTGAAACAATATCCATCCAAATATGAATCCGGCAATATATTCTCCCGCAAATTCGCTCCAGAAACTAAGACCCATATATCTGCCAATAACCATGGCGGTCATTATTCCCAAGCCATCTCCGGCTACACAATGGATGACCGAGCCGGTAACTTTGCTAAATGTTGAGGATACGTATCTATGGTGATATTTTTTATCAGAAATTTTCTGATTTACTTTTGGCTTTATATATGACATTCCTCCTGGTCGGCATGTCAATAGATACAAAACCAATCCGACCACTGAAAAAAAGGTGAAAATGATTGGCCATCCTGCTTTTAAAGATTTATTTACAGAAGTATTTATATAAAACAAATCATAAATAACCCAGATTGCTAAAATCACCCCACTTACATACCATGACAATACAAAATATCCCATTTCACCTTATTTTTATCTGGCCGGGAATAAATTTTCTCTGCCCTGGTTATATTTACTGTTTTTTATTCTCCACCGGTAATCCCAGCGTTACCCAGTCGTGAATGCCACCACGGTAATACAATATTTTATCGGGCGGGTAACCGGCCTTCAGTAAATTATGGATGGCCATGGGCGACTGCGGGCATTGTGGCCCGTTGCAGAAAAAGATGGAAGGCTGGCTGCGATCCAGTTCGCCCATCCTTTCGGTTATTTCATTGTGCGGGATATTCTTTGCACCGGGAATGGTTGAAACATCATAAAAAACTGTAGTCCGGGCATCAATTATCGGCAGCCCTTTTTCCTGAAATTCGTGCACTTCTATTTCATCCAAGGTACGAACATCTTCCCTTACCTGCAATGGCTGGATTATTCCCCAGGTAGTATCTACCTGTACCAATCCGGTTTCGCCTTTCACCGGTTGTGGCACCATTTGTGTCTCAGCCCTTTTGGGCGTCCTTTTTTCATTAATATCCATAATCTGAATTTTTATTTGCAAATTGCTGATTTACGTAAGCCCCTGTTTCACAGTTAACTAATTTATGCGTTCATCCCTCCATCAATTACTTGAGTGGTACCGGTTATAAATTGGCTGTCATCACTGGCAAGAAATAGCACCGCTTTAGCGATCTCTTCAGGTTTGGCATAACGTCCCAGGGGGATGGTTTCTTCAAAGCTTTTTTTTGCTTCATTACCCTGCCCCGGCGCAAAGCCATCTTCCAATGAGCGCATCATTCTGCTGTCCACAGGGGAAGGATTGATGGTGTTGACTCTGATCTTTCTATCTGCAACCTCGTATGTCAGGTTCCGCATTAAACCTACTATGGCATGTTTGCTAGCCACATATGCGCTTACATTAGGTGTGCCGCTCAAGCCAGCCACAGATGAACTCATAATGATGCTTCCACCATTTGCCATGAGCGGAACGGTATATTTATTACCTAACCATACTCCCTTAACATTGACAGCCATTACTTTATCAAAAACATCTTCAGGGTATTCGGTCACTGGTTTTACTACGCCTTCGATACCTGCATTGTTGAAAAATATATCTACACTGCCAAAAGCTTTTTTTGCTTCATTTACGTATCGGATTACATCTTCTGTATTAGTAACATCCGCTGCACACCAGGATACATTTTTATTTTCTAACTTATCTGCTGTTTTCTTTAAAGCCTCTTTATCCAGATCCACCAAAAGAACTTTTGCTCCTTCCTCTAAAAATAAAGCAGCGGTTGCTCTTCCAATGCTACCTGCACCACCAGTGATAATGGCTGTTCTATTTTCAAGCTTTCTCATGATACTTTATTTTTCAATTCAATAATATAACTATGTTCCGGCATCCCTACCGAAACTACTTTATCATCCACAATTAAAAGGGGCGATGTTTTTAATTTATACACCTCAATTAACTCCGGATGGTCTTCGAAGTACATGACTTCATATTGCAACCCGGCATCCTGCAATTGTTCTTCGAGTTTTGGCCGGTGTGTGCATTTTTTGGTAGCTGCTATTATAATTTTCATTCTAAATCCCTTTTAAGTTCTTCAAATTCCTGTTTATTTATTTCGCCACGGGCGTAGCGCTCTTTTAAAATGTCGAGCGCCGTTTTTCCTGGTTCCCGTGGCGTGGTACTATTGTTCCGGTTATATCTCTGCGACACAGGCCAGATAATGGCAATTAGTACAATAATGCCTATAATCCACCACCAGCCCATTCCGAATATTCCCCCCATCATAATTTTCTCCTTTCTTTTTATTGCTTGTTTTGGTTTTGCATCATTCCTCCCTGTCCCTGGTTCATCATTCCTCCTTGTCCCTGCATCATTCCGTCCTGTTGCTTCATCATGTTTTTCAACTGTTCCTTTTGGTCGTTGTTCAACACGGCTTTCATTTTGCCGGCCGTTTCGTAAGCGGCTACTTTCATACTTATTTTAGTATCGGCACAATCCTTCATTTGTTTTTCAACCTGGCTTGCAGGAGCCATATCATCCAGCAAGCTTTTGAGCTTCATTTGCTTTTTTCGTAACTCCGATTGAAAATCAATTTGTTGTTTTTTAAACCCGGCCTGCAAATCATACAGTTGGTTCACCTGATTATCGTTAAGCGATAGCTGCTGTTGCATATCGGGTAGTTTGGTCACCATCATCATATATTTTTGCATGGGCATATCCTGATTCATCATTTGGCCGCACATGGGGCACATCCCCTTGTTCATCATGCCCTGCATCATTCCGCCGCCTTGCATCATTCCATCCTGCATCATTCCGCTTTTTTGCATCATCATGCCTTGTTTTTGATCTTGTTTTTTGTCGTGGTCATGACCCGTTTGGGCGCTTGCCGTGTACCCTGCCATAAAAAGGAGGGCTGTTGCGATAATTACTAACTTTTTCATCTTTTTTTTTTAATTTGTTATTAGCACTGTAAGAATTAATATTAATTTTTTCACTCCATTTAACTTATTGTTTTGCATATAAAACTATTCAATTGAAATCAGGGAATATCTGTATGCAATTCCCAGAATCATTAAGGCCTGGGTATCATATTCTTTTTCTTTGGTTATAGGCTCCTGAATGTTTACATCAAAGCAATTTCCCATATGATCGTACACTTTATCTCCTTCCCAAAACATGGAACTATGATAAACCTGTTTTTCCTCTCTCGTTCCCGGATGTAGTTTTATTTTCTTTACTTGTTGATTATTAAGCAAGAAAGAGAAATGCATTAACTTAATTAAAATAAAGCATGCACAAATAGCGTCCTGATATACAATTACTTGTTTTTCAGCCGAAAAGTCTTTGCTTCCTTTAAGGTTAATGATTTTGGACTTTTACAACACCCAAAGTGCAGACTATTGTTCTCTGCTTTTTTTACGTTTTACAAGCTTAACAATTGTCCATACAACAAGAACCAGAACAATTAAGCCAACAATGTAATGCCAGGGTAATCCTATTCCATATCCCCCCGGATCGTTTAACATATTCATTTTTTCCTCCTTTTTTAAATTTATTAATAAAAGATTATCTGTTTTTTTTTATTGATTAGCGCCCTTTTCTACAAGCCGAACTCCAACAAAAGATTTGTGTATCACAACCTCAGAAAGCTATACCCATTGTAAACAGAGCCTGGGTATCATATTCTCTTTCTTTGGTTATGGGAACCTGAATACCTACGCCAAGAGCCATTTCATCCGCTATCCTGAATTTAAGACCTATCAGCGAATACAAACTTGTTGCTTTCTCAGTTATTTCACCCCTGAGTTCCATTTCGGGATAAAGCATTTTAGAGGCTTTAAACACAAATGAACTTTCATATTCAGCCATTTTGTCGGCCAGATTGACATGCATATTTGCGTCGATAACCACGATGTTAGGGGCAGTTAGCCGCCCGGCCAATCCAAAAAGATATTTCAGTGAATTGGACTTTGCCGGACCTGTAGGAAGGCTTACCTGTCCGAAAACACTTAATCCATTATTATAAGCGGCATCATGAAGAAAACTGTACATCAACATGACTTCAGAGTATGGTGATGTTTTAATACCATCACTGCGTATATGAATACCTAAGCCGGGAAGTAAACCGGCTTCAATATGTATTGCCATATCCTGGCTGACTATAGAATCACTTCTTTGCTGAAAAGGAGTTAACCGCAGGCTCATTGTTCCCGGCGGGTCAGGTAATGCCATATGTGTCAGAAACGGGTGTACGAACATATCACCCATTTTTCCTGTATCATTTTCCTGTGCTGCTACCGGTTTTACGGTTCCAATTAAGAAAACTGCACATAGTAATAAATAAATCGTTTTCATTGGATTACATTTTAAAAGTTAAAATGACAATTTCTGATATTTAAGCCACTAATCCAGTGACTTTAGATAATTCATTAAATCTTTCAAATCGGCATCGCTCATTTTCCAACGTGGCATATCCTTCTTTACCTCATCTCCATCAGGATGTTTTCCATTCACAACCGAATTTCGAAAATCATCAAAATTATACCCTCCCTGGTGTTCCTGCTTGTCCGCCATTTCTTCATTTTCATGATGGCCACTTGACAAGGCAGACCAACGTATATCAGGGGCATCCATTGTTTCCATGTGCATAGTGTGTTTGCCTCCTCTTGCATCAGTTCCATGACAGGATACACACGCCAGGTTGCCACCCATCATCATCATTCCTGTTGTTGGGCCTCCTTGATAAGTTATTGGTGTACCCCGCTTACTTGTAGCTGTGAAATAAATTTGCTTGCCATTGGAATCAAATGAACCTGATGCCCACGCTGTTCCATTACTTGCCCCTTTATTTCCTGACTGACCGCAGCCAAATAAAACAACCAGAAGAATGCTGATTGTAAGAAAAATTCTAAGTTTCATGATTATGGTTTTTAGTTATAAACATTAAATAAGAACTTTGAGAATGTGGAATTACACTCATTCTAATATAACAATTTGATTTTCAAAATGTTTCATGAATAATTTATAAAATTCCCCGTTTTTTTTCTTCGTATTCTTCTTTATTGATTTCCCCACTGGCATATCGTGCTTTTAAAATATCCAGCGGTGACTTGTTATTTGGCAAATTAAGATTGCTGTTTTGATTAACAACTCTAACTACAAGCCAAATAATTGCAATAAGAACGATAAGGCCGATGATCCAGCCGAAGCCCATTCCCATTCCAAAGCCCCATCCGTGCTCTCCAAATCCGTTCATCATATTATACCTCCTTTAGTTTTAAAAATTGATTTTATGGTATCAAGTTTTAATCAAAATGCCGCTAATACCTAATTGGACATTTCTATTAGCAACATTTAGATTGGGCTTCACCAGCCAAAACCAGGTTCATATTACAAACAGGACAATTCCCCGGCTGATCATATGTTTTGTCGCCTTCGCATTTCATCGGGCAATAATATTTACCTCCTTTTTGAACCTCATTTTTAGGCTGTTCATTTTCACTGCCACAACAGCACGATTCCATT
>JBBSBT010000141.1:0-7271 GCA_038250985.1 Bacteroidales bacterium | reverse complement strand
TTTGAAATACGTTGAAATAAATGGAAATACGTTGAAATAAATGGAAATATGTTGAAATAGTTGGAAATACATTGAAATAATGAGAATTGATTTTATATGAGAAGAAATATGAACATCAGTCACAAATCACGTTCGTAGGGTTCTCCCCTCCGGGGAGATGTCCGAAGGACAGAGGGGTACAAAAAAGTTAAAAATTAATGGTTAAAAGAAAAAAGTGAACACAACAGCACTATTAGCAAATGAATCTTACCTTATCTAAACTGAAAATTTGAAATACGTTGAAATACTTTGAAATAGTTGAAAATACATTGAAATAAATAGAAATACGTTGAAGAAGCTGAATGAAAATGGCTCAATTATACTTGAATTAATAATTGGAATCTTTTTATGAATAATCTGAATACCATAGTCCTGGCTGGTTTGCTGATCATCCTGTCTTCGTTTGCTTTCGGGCAAAACGTGAAGTTTACGCACCAGGATACATTAAGGGGAACGGTTACCAAAGAAAGGATCTGGTGGGATCTGTCGTTTTACCACCTGGATGTAAAAGTAAATCCCGGGGACAGCTCACTGAAAGGACAAAACACCATCCGATATAAGGTGCTGACGCCATTCCAGGTTATGCAGGTCGATCTTCAGGAGCCGATGCAAATACTGAAAATCGTACAGGATGGTAATAAACTTTCTTTCAGGCGCGATGGCAATGCCTGGTTTGTAACCTTAACCAAACCACAACTAATTGGTGAATCCAACGAAATAATTGTTGATTTTGGAGGGAAACCACAGGTTAGTAAAAGACCGCCCTGGAGCGGCGGTTTATCGTGGAAAAAGGACGCCAACCAAAATCCCTGGATAGTAACAACTTGCCAGGGCGATGGTGCCAGCTTGTGGTGGCCTTGCAAAGATCATCAGTACGACGAACCCGACAGTATGCTTATTACGGTGACTATCCCTGAGGGTCTTACCGATGTTTCGAACGGAAGACTTCGCAGTGCCGTTGATAATCCGGATCATACAAAAACTTTTGCCTGGTTTGTTTCGAATCCGATCAATAACTATTGTGTAAACCTGAATATTGCTGACTATGTGCATTTTGGTGAAAAATACCAGGGTGAAAAAGGTCCGCTGGATTGTGATTATTGGGTATTGAGCTATAACCTCGAAAAGGCAAAGTCGCAGTTCAAAGAAGTGCCCCGCATGATGGAGGCTTTAGAATATTGGTTTGGTCCCTACCCGTTTTATGAAGACAGTTACAAACTAGTTGAGGTCCCTTACCCGGGAATGGAGCACCAGAGTTCGGTTACTTATGGTAACGACTATAAAAACGGGTACAAAGGAACCGATGAAAGCAATACCGGCTGGGGAATGAAATTCGATTTCATTATCGTACACGAATCGGCGCATGAATGGTTTGGAAACAGCATTACCAGTAAGGATGTTGCCGACATGTGGATTCATGAAGGATTTGGAGCATACTCGGAAACACTTTTTCTTGATTATCATTTCGGTAAAAAAGCAAGCAGCGAATATGTTATTGGCACACGTGCAAAGATCAGGAACGACAAACCGATAATAGGCCCATATGATGTAAATAACGAAGGCTCCCACGATATGTATTACAAAGGCGCCAACATGCTGCATACCCTGCGGCAGTTGGTGGATAACGATGAGAAATTCAGGCAGATGATACGTGGGCTGAGTAAAACATTTTACCACCAGACCGTTACCACCCAGCAGGTCGAACAATACCTCAGCGATGCAAGTGGCATGAATTTAACCCCTTTTTTCAATCAATATCTGCGCGATACACGCATCCCGGAATTTGAATATACAGTGGAAAAGAATAAGCTAAAATACCGCTGGACCAACTGTGTGGATGGATTTGATATGCCGCTTAAGATTACCATCGGTAAGAATGTGAAATGGCTTTATCCGACAAGCAGCTGGAAAAAGCTGAAAGTCAGATCGGATTCAAAAATTGAGACTGATCCGAACTTTTATATTGAAACACTGGATTCAGGCAAAAAATAAATGCAGAATGAAATAATTTATTATTTACGACTTACAACCTGGCTGTCGGATGAAAATTATTTTCCCGGAAACCTGATTATATACCAGGGATAATTGAGGGTAATTCGTTATTTGATGCGCTGGAAATTTGATTTTAGAATGTTCAAGTGTTTTAGATTCAACACGTTTTGGATTCTGGTAGATAATGGATAAGAGAAATGTAGGATGTAAAGAAGAATAAAAATGTTGAAAGGATTTTGTTTCGTGCTTTTTGCATGATCAAAAAGCACCAAAAAATCTAGGCTGTATAAAAATACTTGCGTTTCTAAGCCGTAGGTATCTCCTCGCAATACAAGGCATGAAAATGCAAGTTAAATCCAGACAGTTTTCCTTGCTGTGTATTGCAACGGACATGCCATTCGCACATACCTCCGACAAGAACCGCTGGCGTATTTTTCTAAGGCCGGTCCCTTCTAAGTAAATTCCCTCTTATGGCAACAATGCGGAACAAGGATTTGGCTTCTATCTGAAATTTATAGGGTGTAGGACCGACCTTACAAAATTTCAGTAGTTTTTCAAGGAGGGTTTTGTGAGCGTAAGGCATACCAAGCCATGCAGAAGTGAGCGCCGTTGCGAAGTCAATTCAACTCTTCCCAACTCTCACAGCGAACGGCTTGCGTGGCGTGGCAAAAAACCTGACGTAGAAAAACACTGAAATATTATAAAGTCTTGATCTTTTCTTTGTTACTTTCTTTTGCATCAAAGCAAAAGAAAGTAAAACAGAACATTCTTATTTCGGCTCCTGTGTCTTTAGAACAAAAAACAATTAAATACTCATATTTTAAAGTCCAGCACATCAAATAGAGAACAAGCCTTAATTGATTAATTAATGTGCCGGGGATAGATTTTTCAAAATAAATAAAAGCGTACTTTTGTACCCGTATCAACAAATACGAGATTTTAATATATTAAAAAAACTATGTCAGATCAACCTTTGAATTTTGGTCTTATCGGGGCAGGCGGATATATTGCTCCCAGGCACATGAAGGCTATTAAAGATACCGGTCATATACTTGTGGCAGCCCTCGACCGTTACGACGGAGTAGGCATTATGGACAGCTATTTCCCGGATGCCAGTTTTTTCACCGAACCTGAACGATTCGACAGGCACCTGGATAAATTACGGCGCAAAGGCCCCGGGCATAAAATTGATTTTGTAAGCATCTGTTCGCCCAATTACCTGCACGACGCCCATATGCGACTTGCTTTGCGCAGCGATGCCCATGCCATCTGTGAAAAACCGCTGGTACTAAACCCATGGAACCTGGATGCTTTAAAAGTACTGGAACAGGAAACCGGCAAACGCATCTATACCATACTGCAGCTTCGTCTTCATCCCGCCATTATCGCACTGCGCGAGAAAATTGCCAACGGCCCGGCCGGAAAAATTTATGATGTGAAGCTAAAATATATTACCAGCCGCGGCAAATGGTATCATATTTCATGGAAAGGCGACCTGGCCCATTCGGGCGGCATCGCTACCAATATCGGCATTCATTTTTTCGATATGCTTACCTGGATATTCGGCGATGTAAACGAAAACAACCTCACAATCCATGAGAGTGACCAGGCTGCCGGGAAGCTGAAACTGGAAAAAGCAAATGTCGACTGGCACCTGAGTATCAATGCAGAGCATTTGCCTCAGGAGGCGAAAGAAAGAGGCAACCGCACCTACCGTTCCATCACAGTGGATGGTGAGGAAGTTGAATTCAGCGAAGGGTTTACCGATCTGCATACCCGCAGCTACGAGCAGATCCTTGCCGGCAACGGTTTTGGCCTCGAAGATGCAAGAAAGAGCATTATTATAGCCCAGGGGATCAGGAAACAGATTTGAAAAAAGATTGAAAGGATTGAAGGGATTGAAGAGATTGATCGGGGTTAAACCTTTAAACCACGGAGGCACGGATTACACGGAGAGCCATTAAGCTACAGAAACATCATATGACCACTGGATGACCATTGTAACTCCCGATTACATTGGGACAAGCTCTGTAAATCTATAACCCTGTAACTCTGTAACCTTGTAACCCTGTAACACTGAAACTTTGAAACTTGAACCTTGAACTCTTCAAACCCCTCAAACCCCTCAAACACTTAAAACTGCTCAAACACTTAAAACTCCAAATCCCCCGTTGGCACAAATTTTGGACTTCAGTTAACTAACTGGTATCTTTACTAATTTGTTCACCTGGAAGAATCAGCGATCGTTTCGTTGCAAATCATTAACATAGCTATTATCAATACCTTAAAATGAGGTACACTCTTGTGTTATATTTTCGAAATAGTCCCGGAAAAGGACTTGGGTTCCCATTTTTGAACTAAATTCGCATTCTGAACCAGGATAATAAAAGATAAACTAATCTTATTTTAACCATATGAAAACTGCTTTAATAACAGGAATCACGGGACAAGATGGCGCTTACCTGGCCGAATTTCTTCTGAAAAAAGGATACGAGGTTCATGGACTTAAACGCCGGAGTTCACTATTTAATACCGATCGTATTGATCATCTTTACCAGGATCCGCATGCTGAAAAACGAAATTTCTTTCTGCATTACGGCGATATGACCGACTCGACCAACCTGATCCGCATCGTGCAGGAAGTTCAGCCTGATGAGGTTTATAACCTGGCTGCCATGTCGCATGTAAAAGTGAGTTTCGACACATCCGAATACACAGCTAATGCGGATGGCATAGGAACACTTAGACTTCTGGAAGCCATCAGGATGCTCGGTCTGACTAAAAAAACACGTTTCTACCAGGCTTCCACCAGCGAACTATACGGCCTGGTTCAGGAAGTTCCCCAAAGTGAACGCACGCCGTTTTATCCCCGCAGTCCTTATGCTGTAGCTAAATTATATGCTTACTGGATCACGGTGAACTACCGCGAAGCTTACAATATGTATGCCTGCAATGGTATTTTATTCAACCACGAATCGCCCATACGCGGCGAGACGTTTGTTACCCGTAAAATAACCATGGCTGTGGCCCGCATCGCACTCGGCATGCAGCAAAAACTTTACCTGGGTAATCTTACGGCCAAACGCGACTGGGGACATGCCATGGATTATGTGCGTGCCATGTACCTTATGCTGCAGCAGGAAAAAGCCGAAGACTTTGTGATTGCCACCGGTGTTACCACCATGGTAAAAGACTTTGTGCAACTTGCTTTTGCCGAAGCAGGCATCGAAGTTGAATTTACCGGCGAAGGGCTCAATGAAAAAGGAACCGTTGTTTCGAGTGGTAACAACGAGCATAAAATAGCACCCGGAACCGTGGTGGTACAGGTTGATCCGGCTTATTTCAGGCCGACAGAAGTGGACCTGCTGCTTGGCGACCCGACCAAAGCCAACACCAAACTCGGATGGCAACCCGAACACAACCTGGCTTCGCTGGTAAAAGATATGATAGTTAGCGACCTCAAACTGGCCAGCAAAGAGAAATACCTCAAGGATGGAGGGTTCAGGGTGATGAATTATTTTGAGTAGATGAGTGTATCCACAAATGGACACAAATATTTAAGTTTCAGAAGGAGTTTCAGAGTTTCAGGAATAGTTTCAGAGTTTCAGTATTATATTAAACCAAATAATTAAAAATGAATATCAAAAGATTTGAAGAATTGGATATCTGGAAGAACGCCAGACTTTTGTGTAAGAAAATCAGAGATATTTCGATAAATTCAGCATTAGCTAAAGATTTTTCGCTTAAAGATCAAATTCTTCGATCGAGTGGATCTGTTATGGATAATATTGCTGAAGGCTATGAAAGAGATGGAAAGAAAGAATTGATTCAGTTTCTTTACATTGCAAAAGGAAGTTTGGGTGAAACACATTCACAGCTTCACAGATGTTCGGATGCGAATCATATTTCATCCGAACAATATGATGAAATTTTAAATGATTGCCTTAACCTTTCAGCCAAAATAAAGAATTTCATTAATTATCTTTCAGAATCAGAATTCGAGGGTGATAAGAAGCGAAAACCCTGAAACAAGATAGGGAGCAGAAGAGACCTGAAACTCTGAAACATTGAAACACTGAAAACAATACAAACATTAAATTAAACTATGAATTTAGATTCAAAAATATACATCGCCGGCCACACAGGCCTTGTAGGCAGTGCCTTACTAAACAACCTTAAACAAAAAGGGTATACTAATTTTGTATTCCGCACCCTCGAGGAACTCGACCTAATGGACCAGGTAGCGGTTGATGCATTTTTTGCTGCCGAAAAACCCGAGTATATATTCCTGGCAGCAGCCAAAGTAGGCGGTATTATGGCCAATAACATATACCGCGGGCAGTTCATTATCGAGAACCTGCTTATACAGAATAATATCATTCACAATGCATGGGTGCATGGTGCAAAAAAACTGCTCTTCCTGGGCAGTTCGTGTATATATCCTAAAAATGCGCCCCAGCCTATGAAGGAGGATTACCTGCTTACAGGCGAACTGGAATATACCAACGAACCTTATGCCATTGCTAAAATTGCCGGAATCAAAGTCTGCGAAAGCTACAACCTGCAATACGGCACCAACTTTGTTTCGGTGATGCCGACCAATCTGTATGGTCCTAACGACAATTTCCACCTCAAAAACTCGCATGTCCTTCCCGGTATGATGCGTAAGATGCACCTGGCCCATTGCCTCGAAAACCAGGATATGGAGGCCATTCGCCGCGACTTTGCAAAACGTCCGCTTGCAGATGTACCTGCTGATTCATCCGATGAAACGATACTGCAGTTTCTGGCTGAACAGGGCATAAAAACAGGCTCTGACGGAAAGGTAAGCCTGAGTCTATGGGGGACCGGCACACCTCTTCGCGAGTTTCTGCATGTGCACGATATGGCCGACGCCTGCGTGTATGTGATGGAAAATATTGATTTTGAAGACCTCAAACCAACCGGCAGCAAAGAAATACGAAATACACATATCAATATAGGTTCAGGCAAGGAACTTACTATCAGGCAGTTGGCCGAACTGGTGCAGAAGGTAACAGGTTTCGGAGGCGAATTGCTCTTTGATGCCTCAAAACCCGACGGAACCATGCGCAAGCTCCTCGACGTAAGCAAACTCGAAAAACTCGGGTGGAAGAATAAGATTCAGCTTGAAGCTGGAGTAAAGGCTGTGTTTGAAGGGTATTTAAAATAGAAGAGTTACAGGGTTACAGGAAAAGTTTCAGAGTTACAGAAAAGTTTCA
>JBBSBT010000140.1:0-7275 GCA_038250985.1 Bacteroidales bacterium | reverse complement strand
AGGGGATCATCTTCAACAGCATATTCAATACTCAACGATTGATATGTATTGCCAAAGTAATTGATAATATGATCCTTACGATAACCTACCGAAAGTATAACTTTTTCGATTTCCTGGCTGATAAGATAATCGAGAACGTAAGAAAGAAAAGGCTTTCCCTTTACAGGAGCCATGCATTTGGGGATACCGGGCAGTGTGTCACGGAGCCTTGTCCCTAATCCTCCTGCAAGTACTATTGCCTCTTTGGTATTCATCTGTGAATCAGTCTTTAAAAAGCGTGGATTCAACAAGCTCGCATATGATGTGACCAAGCAGAATATGAATTTCCTGTATCCTTGGCGTATCCTCCGATGGAACATTGAGCAGATAGGTGCATTGATCTTTCAATTGGCCTCCGGATTGACCGGTAAGGCCTACTGTTATCATTCCCAGTGAATTAGCCTCACTAAAAGCTCTTATTATATTGGCTGAATTTCCGGATGTACTTAAACCTATCAGGATGTCATTTTTAGTCCCCATGGCCATCACGAGCCTGGCAAAAACCTCTTCATATCCATAATCATTTGCTACAGCAGTAATATAGGAAGAGTTCACATGCAATGCTTCGGCGAATAAAGGGTGCCTGTCGAAATAAAACCTTCCTGATAATTCAGCTGCAAGATGCTGGGCATCAGCTGCGCTGCCGCCATTGCCGCAGAAAAGGACTTTACCTCCGTTTTCATAACAATGGACAATCCGGCTTACAATTTTCTGAACTGTTTCTATCAATCCGGGATCATTTAAAACTTTGGTTTTAAGATCGATAGAAGATTGAATAACAGATTTTATTTTGGATTCCATAATTCTTAATCGTTTAAATGATTTACGTATCAGGCAGGAAAATTATATCGTACGGGTTACCAGGCCGCCTTGTGTAAATTCGTACCGTTCCGCATAGCCACCATATTGTTTTAGTGATTCAGTAACCTTGTAACGCGTGTTTCCCGGACAATAAAAAAACATGTATCCTCCTCCCCCGGCTCCTGAAATTTTCCCTCCGCTTGCGCCGTTTTTCAATGCAGTTTCATAGAGTTGATCCAGATTGGCATTTGTTATTCCTGCTGCCATCTGTTTTTTATATTTCCATCCAAAATCCAGTATTTTTCCTATTTCATCCAGGTTGCCACGAAGTAAGGCTTCTTTCATCATAATGGCTTGCTTTTTAAGCTGATGCATGGCTTCAATGGCAGGTTGGTCTTCATTCAGCACATTCTGCTGCTGCTTTTGTATGATTTGCGACGATAGGCGGCTTGTATCGGTGTAATAAAGCAAAAGATTATGCGAAAGCTCGTCCATATATGATTCTCTTATCCTGAGCGGATTCACAATAACTTTATCCTTGTAAAATTCCATGAAGTTAATTCCGCCAAAGGTGGCCGAATACTGATCCTGTTTCCCTCCGGCCATTCCCAGGTCAAAACGTTCAATTTCATATGCCAGGTGAGCAATATCGTATTCGCCAAGCGGGAGTTTGAGCCATTCAACAAAAGCGCCTAAAATAGCCACAGCCAGGGTGGATGAAGTACCCAGGCCGGATTGCTGGGGAGCGTCAATAGAAGTTACAAGTCTGTACGAAAGATCTTTACCCGGAAAATCCTTAACAATCCGGTTGTGAATCCCGGCATGAATATCAAATATACCTTCAGGCTTTATCTCAGAATTTGATTTGAAAACTTTCACCTGCATTCCGTCAGCCGTTTCGAAACTTATTGTCCCATCATGAGTCGGTTCGATGGTAGCATGGGCAAAAAGGTTAATTGTTGCATTCAGAATCCCGCCCCCATAAATATCAGAGTAGGGCGATACATCGGTACCACCGCCTGCCAGGCCAAGTCTAAGGGGTGCTTTACTTCTGATGAGCATAGTTAATGGTTAATGGAAAATAGTTAATGGTGATTTTCAACTGGTTTAATTTCGATTCATATAGAAGATGGTGGTGTTTTACCATTTTCTATTAACTTTTTTCTATTAACTTTTACCTGAGACAATGGAATCAATTTTATCAAGCAAAATCTCCCAGCTAAAACGCTTTTTTTCCACTGCGGCATTGGCTGAGAATTCTTCTTCCTTGTTTTCATTAAAAAAACGCAGCAATGCCTCACTTATTTCATTCACATCAGGCGCAACCACATATCCAACCTTGCCATCAGGAACCATTTCGGATAAACCGCCTACATTGGTGGTGAGCATAGGTTTTTCAAAGTGGTAAGCGATCTGTGTCACACCGCTTTGTGTGGCATCTTTGTAAGGTTGTGCCACAATATCCGATGCACAGAAATAATAGACAATTTCGTTGTTTTCGATAAATTCGGTTCGTAATTCAATATCTTCCTTCAAGCCAAGTTTGTTAATAAGATCCAGGTAGGGTTTTCCATCGATGTAGAATTCACCGGCAATCAGCAGTTTAACAGGCAGTTTCCTGAATCGATCATCTGCAAAAGCTTTTATCAGCAAATCAAGGCCTTTGTATTCGCGTATAAAACCAAAGAAAAGAATGTATTTCGTTTTTCCATCCAGACCTAAATGCCTTTTAGCAAGATTTTTAGGAACGGGTGTGCCGAAATTATCATACAAAGGATGTGGCGAAAACAAGCGTGGCCGGGTTTTATCGAATGTATCAAGATCAGCCAGAACTGCACGCGACATGGCTATAAATCCATCACAACTTTTCACAAAATAACGCGAAAGCAGTTTTCCCCCGGGCATTTTTTCGTGAGGAATGATATTATCCGTGATGGCAATAACTTTACTGTGTTTATTTCGCCTGATTATTCGCGCAAGCGTTCCCAGGCTTGGAGCCATGAATGGCATCCAGTAACGGATAATAACTATATCGGCATTGAGTTTTTTGATTTCGCGACCGACTTTTATCCAGTTGAACGGATTAACGGAATTAACTGCAATTTTAATATTTAAATCCGAAGGTGGTTCTTCAGTTGAATACTGCGTTTTTCCAGGGAAAAGGAAGCCGGGATATTGGAGACTAAAGGTATAAATAGTTACCTGGTCGCCTCGCTGCCGGAAAGCCCGGGCAAGCCTTTCGTTGTAAGTTGACATTCCCCCGCCCCTGAATGGATATGCTGTACCTATAATGATAACGTTGCGTTTTTCCATTCGTGTGCTTTACAAATTGAAGGATAGTCCGGTTGATATACGAATTAAAAAAGTTCCTTTTCGATCAGGTATTGATTGCGCTCGGCCGAGTTACGGGCTACCATCTCGGCGAGGAAACCGGTCATAAAAAGTTGCGTTCCCAACACCATACTCAGCAAACCGAAATAAAAGAGAGGCCTGTCGGTCATCCTGTATTCGGCCAGGAAAAATTTGGCATAAGCCAGGACTCCTGCAATAACAAAACCAATCAGAAATAAAAACATTCCCAGCATGCCAAAAAGGTGCATAGGTTTTTTCCCGAATTTCGAAACAAACATGATCGAAATCAGGTCGAGAGGGCCATTAATAAAGCGGTTCACACCGAATTTAGTTACGCCGAACTTACGTTTGCGGTGTTCAACCACCTTCTCCCCTATTTTTTTAAACCCATTCCATTTGGCGATTACAGGAATATAACGGTGCATTTCACCATACACTTCAATGCTTTTGATAACATCCTTTTTATAGGCTTTCAACCCGCAATTGTGGTCATGTAACTTTACACCCGACATCCAGCTGGTCATCGAATTGTAAAATTTGGAAGGTATGTTCTTGGTAAGCGAAGGATCATGACGTACTTTTTTCCAACCCGAAACAAGGTCGAAACCCTGTTCCGTTATCATGGTATATAAGCCCGGAATTTCGTCCGGGCTATCCTGAAGATCAGCATCCATGGTAATAATCACATTTCCGGCAGCCGTTTTAAAACCGGTGTTCAGCGCGGCCGATTTCCCGTAATTTCTGCGGAATTTTATACCTTTTATCCTGGAGTCACTTTCATGCAATTGCTGCACAACATTCCACGAATTGTCGTAGCTGCCATCGTCGATAAGCAAAATTTCGTAGGTATAGCTATTCTCCCGCATCACTTTTTCAATCCATTGACAAAGCTCTGGCAGTGATTCTTCTTCGTTTAGTAATGGTACTATTACCGAAATGTCCATAAGTAGATTTAGATTACCCCTCCTGCGTTGTTATCAAATATTTCGGGATTCTTTTTCATGATGGCGCCAATAATTAAGGCTTCAATACCACCTACAATAATACCAATTAACGTATTCTTTAGTAAAGTTGAAAAAGAGCCCATTTTAGCGGTTTGCGCATCTATTTTATCTAGTTGTTGAGTTATTTGCTCCTCAGGCATTTTACCGGCAAGATAATTCTCCATCCAGGCTTTCTGCGCTTCCATAATATTCTTATAATATTCAGGTTCAACTAACATCACAAACAAGTAACTGAAAAGCTGCGATACAATAACAGAAACAGCTAACGCAATAAAAGCATATAGAAACGCGTCGCGAAAGGAAATAAATCCACCAATACTCGTTCTGTATTTTTTAAATAATACAACTAAGATTATAATACCAATCGCTATACTTATCAACATGATAAGAATGGGCATCATAATACCTACAGGCTTAATATCAGCAACATACATGATTAAAAAAAGTACTATCGAAACAACTCCGATAATGAGACCAGCTTTAAGAGCCGAAATGTAAAGTGAGTCTTTTGTTTCCATATATTTAAAATTTTAGGTGTTTGTTTCGTGCAAAGATAGGAAACTTGGTTAAAAAGTGTAAAAAATCAACCAGATGTTTTTTCCTACACAAAAAGTTGTACTTTTGCAGTGGGTAAGTCTTATACGACCAGCTCCTATTGAACTCCCCCAGGACAGGAATGTAGCAAGGGTAAATGGTTGAGCGGTGCGATATAAGTAGCTTACCCATTTTTTATTTTATATGGTTTCCTTTTTCATATTATTCAAAGTTAATGGTTGATCAAACCTTCTACCGATCGGGATTAAAATTTCTATAACCAATCATTTTTGCCTTCCACCATTCAAATACTGCAAATATTTACCTGCTGAATTTGTGTGACGCTAGTTAAAAGGTGCTAACTTTGCGGAAAATCGTTGTCTAACCTAAAATAATATCGAACATGCAGTTTTTTGTAGATACCGCCAACCTGGACCAGATTCGTGAAGCCAATGCACTTGGTATTCTCGACGGAGTTACTACCAATCCTTCGCTCATGGCTAAAGAAGGCATTAAAGGCAGGGAGAATATATTAAAACATTATGTAAACATCTGCGAAATTGTTGATGGACCGGTAAGTGCCGAAGTTCTATCAACCGACTTTGACGGAATGATTGCCGAAGCCCATGTACTGGCTGATCTGCATAAGAATATCGTTGTTAAAATTCCGATGATAAAAGATGGAATAAAAGCGATACGGTATCTTACCGATAATGGCATCCGGACAAACTGCACCCTGGTTTTCTCGGCCGGGCAGGCCATTCTGGCTGCCAAAGCCGGAGCTACCTATGTTTCGCCTTTTATCGGACGCATTGATGACACAAGCGTAGATGGTCTTCAACTTATTGAACAAATAGTAAATATCTACCGTTATCATGGATATGAAACTCAGGTTCTGGCAGCCTCCATACGCAATGTGAATCATATTGTAAAATGTGCCGAACTTGGCGCTGATGTAATTACTAGTCCTTTGTCGTCAATTCTTGGATTGTTGTATCATCCGCTTACTGATATAGGTATGGCCAAGTTTATTGAGGATACAAAAAAAATGGATCTTTAACTTGCAATTATGGCTCTGCTGATTAAAATCCATCCTGACAATCCAAGTGAACGCCAAATGCGCACTGTGGTTGAATGTCTGCAGGACGGTGGAATTGTCGTTTATCCCACCGACACCATTTATGGCATTGGCTGCGATATATTTAAAAGTAAGTCAGTTGAGAAAATCTGCGAACTCAGGGGGATAAAGCCTGGAAAAGCAATGTTTTCATTTATCTGTTCCGATTTAAGTCAGTTGTCAGATTATTGCAAACCAATTGAAAACAACATTTTCAAGGTAATGAAAGCAAATCTTCCGGGTCCTTTTACTTTTATCCTGAATGCCAGTAATAATGTGCCGCGGCATATACAAAGCAAGCGTAAGACTGTTGGTATCAGGATTCCGGATAATCCTATCACAATTGAAATTGTAAGGTTATTAGGAAACCCGATAATGTCCACTTCAGTTCATGATGAAGACGAAATCCTGGAATATACGACTGACCCTGAACTGATTTACGAAAAATTTGCAAATAATGTGGATTTGGTGATTGATTCAGGCTTTGGGGGAAATATTCCTTCGACAGTGCTCGATTGTACCGATGGCGAAGTTAAAATAGTCCGGGAAGGAAAAGGCATTCTTCGGTATTAGTCACTTCGGGATAATATTTCCTTTAGTGTATATGATGAAACAGCTTGCAATTAAAGGGAATATCTGATGCGATAAGGATAAAAAGCACATCAAATCCGGAGATAGTCCTTTAGCTGAAAATGTAAATATCTGAAATTCAAGGATAAGAAAATTATTTTCAGTTTTAGTTGCACAATTCATGGAAAGATGTACCTTTGCACCCTCAAAATAATGGGAATGATTCAGTAGCTCAGCTGGTAGAGCACATCCCTTTTAAGGATGGGGTCTTGGGTTCGAATCCCAACTGGATCACAAAATAACAAATTCAACGGAAGTCGCTAATTATTAAAAGATTAGCGACTTTTTTATTTTTATATCGCAACTTCATCGTTTATCATAAATTCCATAAAAAGCAATGGGGAACAATCCTGTCGGATAGTTCCCCATTTCACTTTCAGCAGCCGTAGCTGTTGATTGTGGCCGGCGTTTGCTTCGCAGAATTTGCATATTGGAATAACCCGAAAGCTATGCCCTGCTGTTGTTCAAAGTGGGTGCAAGCACCGCGCTTTGTTTTTTCCGGCACTGGTTTCAAACTGTAGTTTTCTTCACGAGGAAGATCTTTCAGGATGATTCCGGGCTTCAAACCTTGTCACTCTCGTGATTTCAGTCCTGGCCACGCTTGCGCGTTGTCGGTTCCTGCCTTCGAAGCGTTGTTGCTATCTTGCCCGTAGGTTTGATAACTCCTGTAGGTATCAGGAACTTTAACATCCCTGGTAACCCCGGCTCGCCTGATTGGCCTTCTGCCTTGCGGCTTGGTGCTTCTTCGGGCTTCGGCCCGGTGAACAAACCTGTTGCCAGATTTATTTTTCCTGCCGT
>JBBSBT010000139.1:0-7369 GCA_038250985.1 Bacteroidales bacterium | reverse complement strand
TGAGGGTCAATAAAACCGGGATAGTTGGAAACTTCGTGCGTGGTTGAAACATGGCCGCCCGGAAGTGCGATATCAATAAGCACCGTATTTACTTTCGACTGGCACAGGTACAAGCCGGCAGTAAGTCCGCCCGGACCGGCACCCAGGATAAGCACATCGAATTCAGTTACAGATGATTTGATGAGTGAATTAATTTCTTTGACCCGATTCTCCGGCAGCATGTCATCAAGGTGGTGAATAATGTCGCTGCGCTTGATGCCGCCGGTAAGCATACCGCCAAGTTGCACTCCCTTATCGAAAAACAACAAGGTAGGCGATGATTTTACGCCATACTTTTCAGCTATTGGTTTATTCTGTTGGCGAAACATTTTTACAAACTTGATATCGTTACCGTAAAGTTTGGCCAGGCCCTCAAATTTTGGAGCAAGGGCATCGCAAGGCGGGCATTCGGTTGAGTAAAAATCAACGACCACTTTGCCGCCGGCAAGAACTTCGGTTTCAAATTCGGATGAGGATATTTCTTTCATTACTATTTTTTTTAACCTTTTTATATTATTCATTTAAAATTGACAAGCCAGGCTAGTTTGACTGACCCGGTTCGAAATATGCCGCAAATCCCATTTCGAGTAATTCCTTAACAGGGCGGCAATCGGTTGAACAAACACTGCCGGTACGGTTTTTGGCCACCGAGCCACAACCTCCGCCGCAGGCAAGCTGCATACTGCAGGCGCTGCACTCGGGAATGGAAGTTACATCGCGGTTTTCCCAGGCATTGATCATTTCCTGTTTACGGGTGGTTTCGGGATAGAATGTTCCGAGTGATTCGCCTTCTTTTCCGACAGTTGCTGTACACGAAAAAATTTGCCCGGTATAATCGAAAGCCCATTCGGTTTTGCAGGCCGGGCAGGCATCGAACATAGGATCCGGAAGGTCGCCGTTTTCGGCCAGGAATTTTGAAACTGAATAAGCCGGCTTGTAAAATTCGGTAATATAGGGATGTTGTTTTACAAGCTCATAGATGGTTTCGTAGAGCGAAATGCGGGTGAAAAGCTTTTCGGAAGTGGCCTGGCAATGATGCAGCTCATAATTGCGGCCTAGCTGTGTTTTGAATAAGGTACTTGCCGTCCAACCTTTGTCGATGGCAAACTTTGCCAGGTCGGGCAGGCCGGCGATGTTTTCCTTGTCCGCAACAACCCGGAGGTTAACCGGCAATTCATTCTGCAGGCAGGCATCAATTCCTTTCACTATCTTCTCAAATGTAGCTCCGCCTCCTTTAAGGAAACGGCGCGCATCGTGCACACTGCCAATTCCGTCGAGCGTGATCTGGATTTCACGGATACTGGCGGTTTTCAGTATTCCGATATACTCTTCGAGCGAATAACCATTGGTTACAAAACATACTTCCAGGTTAGCTGAATTTGCCTGCTGAAGCAGGTAAGAAATCATATCCTTTTGCTTTGGCGAATTCAATAAAGGCTCACCGCCAAAAACGGTAATGTATTTTTTGCGGCCGGCAAATTCGGCACTAACATACCTGAAAAAGGCATCGATTATATCATGGTTGAGTTCCTGTTTGGTATTGGAGTATTCATCCTGGTAGCAATAGGTACAGGCAAAATTGCAGCTGTAATTGGGTACAAAAAACAGCTGTATCTCGTCATCATCACGGGTATCGATAAAATCGAGGTATTTACTGCGATACAAGCGTTCTTCTTCCTTTTCATCAACAAAATATCCCTGTTCAGTTAACTGTGCAAGAAAATCGGGAACAATCTCGTTACTTGTTTGAAAATCAATCAGCATCCGGCCTTCTTCAGGATTCAGAATATCAGCGCTACCGCTTAACAGGTTAACGATGAAATAATTATCCGACCCTTTAATCTTTGAAAAAATATTGTGCTTTGAATAATTCATCAAGCCCTTCCCTTTTATGTATGAATGCGAAAAAAACAGGGAACTCTTCCCTGGAATTTATAATTTACAAATGGGTTAGTCGTGACAACCAACAATTGTTTTAGATGTTTTTGCGCAACACTGGGCTACTTTCTTTGTACTTACTTTTACTTTAGTCTTTTTTATCAGGCTTTTCATAATCTTTATTTTTGAATTTGATTTAATGTATTGAATTCTATAAGTTCTGATTTATGTTTAGTGTCCACAGCTGCATGTGGACGCTTTTTTGCCGGCAATGGTAAAACTGCATACTTCGGCATTTCCTTTTGCATACGGAGCAGATTCTTCGAGTATTTCGACGGTTGCGAAACCGGCATTTTCGAGTTGCTGCATATATTCGGCACGCGTTACCGAGCCGGCCCAGCATTCAGCTACTGCTACAGGATCGTTGCGGAATTCGTCGGCAATGGGTGCAGT
This sequence comes from Bacteroidales bacterium, assembly GCA_038250985.1. Classification (GTDB taxonomy): domain Bacteria; phylum Bacteroidota; class Bacteroidia; order Bacteroidales; family UBA4417; genus UBA4417. Next base: position 4,999 of record JBBSBT010000139.1, on the reverse strand, counting down.
AGAATAAATATCGCTTATTACGAAACGTCCTCCCTTTTTAAGGATACGATAAATTTCATTCCATACGGACTGTTTGTCGGATGCATGGTTTAATGTACAGTTCGAAATAACCAGGTTGGCTACTTTGTCGGGAAGTTCGAGTTTTTCGAGTTCGCTTCGTACAAATCGAACATTTTTCACTCCAAATTTGTCTGCATTCTGCCTGGCTTTTTCCAACATTCCCTCCGAAATATCGATGCCGTAAGCAAATCCTGTTTCGCCAACTGATTCGGCCATCCGCAGCACATCCGTACCACGACCGCTGCCCAGGTCAACGCATACTTCACCGCTAAGCGGCTCGGCATAATTTATTGCTCCACCGCACGAAAGACAACATTCCGTTTCCGCAAGTTCGCTATATCGTTTATCTATTTCTTTTATTTCCATTTTTTCAAAGTTAATGAAATTTTCAGCATGTTTTGCATGGGCGGTTAACAATAAAAAATCCCATTGCGCTCCCCATCAGGATACTGGAAAAAGGATTACTTGTAATTCCGCATGTACCGGAAGCGCAGCCCACAAAATAGTAGTATAAAAAACCAATTGTACCGCCAATAATCACAGCAGATACAGGTTTCCAAAAGTACCACGACCGAATCAATTCGTTGAATGCTTTTGGCTTATTTTCAGTTTCACAGGTTTCTTTCATCAGATGTTTTTTTTTATTAGATTGAATTAGAAGGTTATATTTTAATGATCGAAACCCGTTTGCAAATTTCCGGATTTATTTCCGGTTTACCGGAATCAAATAACTTTCCCGGGGATTATATTTCCTCGGTATCTACAACTTTTGCAAGGATTTCGGCATAAGGCATAATAAGGTATTTTCTACCTTCGAAGTCGATTTCGGTTCCGCTGTAGGGTTTAAAAATTACCATATCACCGGGTACAATCTCGGCATTTTCAATCACGCTCATCCAGGCTACAGGAGCCATTTGAGGTTTTTCCCTTAACGTATCAGGAATAATAATTCCTGAAACAGTACGCTGCTCATCCTTTGATACAGTAATATCAATAGCCACTTGTTGATTAACGGGTTGTAATTCTTTCATTTTATTTATTTTTAAGATTCTCTATATTTTATATTGTAAACTGCCATTCGGGCAGGTTGTCACGCATTTTAAGCATTTGGAACAGGTATAGCTGTCGCCGGGTCTTTCCTTTTGAGGTTTGTACAAACTGTATTTTACGGGTTCCATGGAAACTATGTAGCATTCCTTATCACAGATTCCACAATTCTTGCAGCTGTCATTATTGAGTTTTATCCTGAAAAAGGAATATCTATTCAGCCATCCGGAAATCCATGCAATCGGGCAGCCAATTTTATGATACTGGTACATTGCCTTAAGTTTCCCGTCCGGGTTTAAACCCATCATAAACTCCATCATCAGTCCTAAGGGACATACCCAACGACAGAAAACCTTACCGAAAATAACACCAAGTACAACGCCTGCCAGCAATACATACCATAATGAGATATGGTATTGGGATACAAGATAATAGGTGGTGGCACCAAGTACAAAAAGGATAACAATTCTTTTATCGACAAGTAATTTTAAAAAATTTCGCATAATCTGAAAACAAGCTGATTTTTTAGTGTAAACATGAGTAATTCACTCCTTTTATACGGAGAAACTGTAAAAAAATTCTAAAATCATTATTGAATTTCGAGTAGTTCTTTCAACCGTTGCTGATTAAATCCTACTACAACCTGACCATTGATATCGGTCTGGGGAACGCCTTGCTGGCCTGATTTCCTAACCATATCTTCGGCGGCACGTTGGTCGCGCGACACATCAATATCACTGAAGTTAATATTGTTTTTGCGCAGCCAGGTTTTCAATGTATTGCACCACGAACAGCTTGGGGTTGAATATACCGTAACATTTTTGGCACTTTTACCCGACGCTCCTGCTTTAGCCTGAAAGGCTGCATTTTCGAGTATCGCAGTATAATTGGAGACCGTAAGGCAACCCTTAACCGTATTGATATGCTTGCCATTTTCGAAAATAAGCAGAGAGGGAACGCTGTTTATTCCATAATTGGAATGTATGTCGCGAACATTTAATACATCGGCTGTAAATACCTGCAATCCGTCCTTTTGTTTGTTATCAGCCTCTTTCAGTGCATTATAAGCACAATCGCCAACGGCACTGCCGCTTTTAAACAATAAAAGGAAAAATCTATTCAGGCCTGAAACAGCAGCAGTAAAATCAGCGTAAGAGCTAACAGATTTCATATATTATAATTTATTTTCAGGGGGCATAACTTACCCCGATTTACCGGAATGGAATGTGCCATTAACATAATCATTCCCGTTGGGGAACAGATTTTTGCTCATGGCTAATTCATCTGTAGCTATTAAACTTTATTGATTTCGGTCACCAGGAAACTCTTGGTTTTAACGCCGACAAAACGATTAACTTCTTTCCCGTTTTTAAATAAAATCATGGTTGGGATATTCCTTACCCCGTATTTTGCCGAAGACGAGCGGTTCGATTCCACATCGAGTTTAGCGATTTTAGCTTTATCGCCCAATTCCTCGGCTACTTCGTTGAGTACCGGGGCCATCATTTTACAAGGCATACACCACGATGCCCAGAAATCGACCAGCGTAACGCCGTTTTTCACCATGGCGGCAAAATTATTGTCACTCAGTTCCTTTATTGCCGAATGCATTTCAACCTCCGGTGTATTCCTTATCTTCTTGTACGTCATATACATATAAGTAACAAACGCGGCAATTACTAATCCTGCAATTATAAATGTTATCGTCATTTTTTATGAATGTTGAAATAAGTTAGTTTTTTGGAGCTCATGTATATATTTTGATGCCGCCAATGCAGCAATAGTTCCATCGGCAACAGCGGTTGTAACCTGGCGATAGCGTTTGGCCACTGAATCACCGGCAGCATAAACGCCTTTGGTGCTTGTTTCCATATCGCCGTTTACAACAATTTCTTTCCATTTATTCAACTCAATTTTGCCTTCGAGAGACTCCGTATTGGCAACATAGCCAATGAAGATAAAAACGCCTTCGATAGGATGATTTTGAGTCTTACCGCTCTTCAGATCAGTGATTTCAACGCTTGCCAGTTTTTCTTCGCCATGAAAAGCCGTAATCGCTGATTCCATCATAAAGCTGATTTTCGGATTCTGGCGGGCTTCTTCAATAGCAAACTCAAAAGCCTGGAAATGATTGAACTGGTGAACAATGGTAACTTTGCTGGCGTATTTGGTCAGCGAAACGGCTTCTTCGAGTGCTGAATTTCCACCACCCACAACCATTATCTCTTTATCGGTAAAAAAGTCGCCATCGCAGGTAGCGCAATACGAAATACCTTTGCCTTTAAGCATATCCTCTCCTTTTACGCCAAGCGTACGCGAACGTCCTCCCGGGCTGAGGATAACTGCATCGGCTGTAAACATTGACCCATCATCCAGGAAAACCTCCTTTACATCGCCATCCAGGTGAAGCGCGGAAACCAAAATATTAGCCTTTATATCACATCCAAATTTCTTTGCCTGGTTTTTCATGATATTCGAAAGCTGGTACCCGCTGATATTGTCTACACCAGGATAATTGGCAATTTCGTGGGTAAGAATCATTTGTCCGCCGACCGTGCCCTCATTGAGAATTAAAGTACGAACGCGGGCACGGGAAAGATAGATGCCTGCCGTAAGTCCGGCAGGCCCTGCTCCTATAATAATTGCGTCGTAATGATTGTTTTGGTTCATAGTAGCTTAATGTTTACATATGCAGAAGATTTGTCCTGCAATGAAAATCTATCGGAATGTTCAGAAGTCAGATAAGAGATTTTTACCCTTGTCAAATTTTCTACTTTAAGTAGAAAATCCTTCACTGTAACCCAATCACTAACTGCTAATTCATTTTTATTTTACTAATTCGCTTTCCAGTATATTTTTTACCTGGCTAACCGACTGTATACTTGAGGTAGCTTTTACCAGTTTACCATTTTTATAATACATAGTAAAAGGGATGCCCATAAAACCACGAACCTCAGGTGTGTTGCGGATTACGTGTGACTCAGGGCTATCGAATTCCATATCGGCAAATTTCACATTGGGATACTGATCTTCAAGATCTTCCATGATGCCGTAAACCGGGATACACATAGGACCCATACGGCCACAGCATATCATAACGTTTTCGTTTTCGCTGATTAATTTCTGATGATCAGCAGCAGTTTCGATGTGTTTTAAATTTGTGTAAAGCATTTTAATTGAGATTTATTGATTTGAAGTTATAATTTATTTGATTTATTTACGATTGACGAGGTACGAGGTACGATTGGGGAAGATCCAGGTTTTGCAGGAAATTGTTTAATTGACAATTCGTAAATCGTAGTTCGTAATTCGTAAATTATTAAAGTATTTTAATCTCATGTGTTATTTCCATCGCTTTGCGATATACAAAAGAAACGCCGCAATACCGGTCTTGTGAAAGGTCAATGGCTTTCTGAAGCTTTTCCATCTCCAAGTTCTCGCCTTTGAACTCGTAAACGATGTGCATAGCAGTGTAATGCTTTGGATGTTCTTCCGTCATTTCGGCTTCAACCTTTACATTGAAATATTCAGGTTCGACGCGCATTTTTTTCAGGATTGAAATAACATCCATCCCTGTACAACCTGCCAGCGATGCCAGCATCAGTTCTTTTGGACGTGCGCCTTCATCATTTCCGCCGACAGCCGGCAAAGCATCAATGATCACATGATGACCGCTTACGAGGGCATCAAATTTCATATTTCCCTGCCACAAAGTATCTACTGTTTGTTTCATGATATTTTTTGTTTTTGATTATGATGCAAAATTACACTTACTACTTATGCAAAATTGCATAAAGATTAAGTTCTGAATAAGCCATAAGTTGAGATTACACAAGTTTATTGTTGAGATAGTTCTTACTTTTGTGGTTTGAGAGAAAGAAGTCGGAAGTCG
>JBBSBT010000138.1:0-7409 GCA_038250985.1 Bacteroidales bacterium | reverse complement strand
TGCTCTCCCGGATTCCGGGGGAACAGTTAATTTATGGGCTTTTGATATACTCCATATTATTCAGCAAAAAGCGAAACCGGGAACCGTAATCACAGTGGCTGTTGTTGACGATGGCTTCCAGCTTTCGCATAAAGCGCTCAAAAACTTTATTTATACCAACAATAAGGAAATCCCCGGAAATTTCCAGGACGACGACGGGAACGGGTATGTTGATGATATCTATGGCTGGGATATTTCCGACAACGATGATGATGTATCCGTTCCAAAAGGAAAAGAAGATTTTTTTTACCACGGAACCTATGTTACCGGGATTATCACTTCTGTTTTTCAAAAATGCTACGGCAGCGATGCAGATAAAATCTTAAAAATCATTCCGGTAAAAGTGTTATCCGATTATTCCAAAAGCAGTTACCTGGCCGATGGGTACAAAGGTCTTAAATACGCCTGCGATATTGGCGCCGATATCATCTGTTGTGCCTGGAGCGGCGGGTCGATATCAGAAGACGAAAAAATCGCAGTAAATAAAGCACTGGCAAGAGGAACTATTATTATTGCTTCAGCAGGTAATTTTTCGAACGAGAAAGCTGAACTTCCCTCTTCCTTGCCTGGCGTGTTCTGCGTTGCCGCTTTAGACTCAACTTTGACAAAGAGCAAAACCTCAAATTTCGGGATGCGGATTGATATTGCAGGTCCCGGGCAGGATGTGTACGGAGCCTTTCCCGCCGCCGACAATTCTTTTATTTTTGAAAACGGAACCTCGCCGGCGGCTGCCATTATCGCAGGCTGCACCGCAATTTTAAAAGCACTCAAACCGGAAGCATCCTCGTCTGAAATAATGGATGCCATTACCAATACAGCCACTCCTGTTGACAGCGTTAATATGACATATTGCGGGAAATTGGGCGCCGGTCTTCCTGATATGACCAAAGCAATGCAATTCCTTACCCATCCCGATTCCAGGTATACTTCGTTTCAGCCCTCACGACCGGAAGGGAAACTGTTTTACAGCAAAAACAGAAGTCCGAAAAAATGGGAAATTCATCCCTTTGGTACCTATAAAGGAATTCATATTTTTTCAGCTTCGGTTGCTTTCAAAGGCAAGGTGAACATCTACAAACACGATTCATTATGGTACTCAGGACCTATCGGCGAGCTTGCCAGGGGAGAATTTATACCGGGAAACAGCTTTAAAATTGAACTTCAATCAAAGCCAAGGCTTCCCAAACTGCTTGAATTCAGTTATTATATGGAAACTATTGATTCGACTACTCTTTACTGCAGTGGCATAAAAAGCATTGACGATGAAAACGGGATTATAACCGACAACAGCGGCGACGATAATTATGCCAACAACTCTTCATGCAAATGGCAGCTCAGTGCACCTCCGGGGAAAAGGATACGGATTGAATTTGAATACCTGGACACACAGCCCAATGTTGATTTTGTCTGGATTTTCGATGGGAATGCCGCCTTACAGGAAAATATCATTGCCAAATTTTCGGGACAGAAGCTCCCGCCGGTTATCACTTCACTTACAAACCAGGTTTTAATATGGTTTATCACCGATGACCATACGGTTGCGAAAGGCTGGAAGCTGAAATACCATTTTGTGGATTAGGTTTCCGCAAGCTATTCCTGTGATCTGGAAACTGGTTTAAGTGTGCCAACAGTATTCAAAAAATGTAACTAATCAACCCGGGCAATTCAATGAGGGATGAAGACATGTCACATATTTTTTACGGGCTGACAAATTATCAGAAACTTAATAATTTCCGGCTAGTCTAAACCTCAATCTATCAGGCATCAAAACCAGATTTATCCTTTTTTTTCCTTTGTCATACATATGTAAAATAAAAATACTACTTTTGCAGTCCTTTTAGCAAAGAAAATTAGCTTGTCCGATGGTGTAAAGGCAGCACGAATGGTTTTGGTCCATTCGGTCTAGGTTCGAATCCTGGTCGGACAACATAAAGTTGTTATGAAAAACCAAGATCACTTTTTGTCCGACAGGATGAGATGTTTATCCCGCCTCGGCGGGAAATCCTGGTCGGACAACATAAAGTTGTATTGAAAAACCAAGATTACTTTTTGTCCGACAGGATGAGAAGTTTATCCCGCCTCGGCGGGAAATCCTGGTCGGACAACATTGACTTAATTAACTGACTGAAAGTGCTTTTTATCATTTCCCGATAAAAAGTCACCCTTGCCGGGAAAGATTATCTCCCGGTCAGGCAACAGAATTCAACAGCTTGCATACGGATTTTGGTATGCCTGCTTGTGACGACTAGTGGAGGGGACTTTGGTCCCCTCTTTTATTAAAATGCACTTTTTATAAACAAAAGCAAACAGAACAATGATCAGCGAACAACTCATAAAAGATCTTACCAACCAGCACCTGGAAGGCACCGATCTTTTTATAGTAAGCGTTGCAGTACGATCGGATAACCGGATTCGCATATTTATCGATAGCGATACCCATGTGTTGATCGAGCATTGCATTGTGCTGAGTAAATTTATAGAGTCGCAGCTGGACCGCGAAGTAGAGGATTTTGAAATTAATGTTTCGTCATCCGGGCTGGATCAGCCCTATAAACTCTCACGCCAGTACATTAAAAATATTGGCCGCGAAGTATCTGTTTTGCAAAAAGATAACAGCAAAATTGAAGGCACTCTTATTGCTGCCGACGATGAAAGTTTTACCGTGAAGGAAATCACCAAAGTAAAGAAAATTATTACCGAAACTACGCATACCTTCCTTTATAGCGATATTAAGGAAACCAAAGAAATCATTAAAATCTGAAACTCAAATATTGAATTGCCATGGGCGAAATGGAGCACATCAACCTGGTCGAAACATTTTCTGAATTCAAGGAATTCAAGAACATTGATCGTGAAACGCTGATGCGTATTCTTGAAGACGTATTCAGGCATATGTTGATCAAAAAGAATGGTACCGACGAAAATATCGATATCATTGTGAATGTAGACAAAGGTGACCTCGAAATCTGGCGGAAACGTACCATCGTTGAAGATGCTGAACTGGAAGATGAAAATCTGCAGATCTCGTATTCTGAAGCCATCAAAATTGAACCTGACTTCGAAGTCGGGGAAGAAGTGGTTGAGGCCATCAAACTGGGAGATATAGGCCGCCGGGAGATTCTTACCGTTAGGCAGAACCTTATCTCGAAGGTACAGGAATACGAAAAAGACAACATTTTCCGTAAATACAAAGACCGTATCGGCGACATTGTAACCGGCGAAGTATACCAGGTGTGGAAAAATGAAATCCTGATCCTCGATGATGAGGACCTTGAACTCACCATGCCACGAACTGAACAGATTCCGGGCGATTTTTACCGTAAAGGTGATACCATCCGGGCAGTTGTTGCCCGCGTGGATATGAAGAAAAACTCACCGGTAATTATACTTTCGCGGACTTCACCCCTGTTCCTGGAACGTTTGCTTGAGGCTGAAGTTCCTGAAATTTTTGACGGACTTATCACCATCAAAAACATTGTACGTGTACCCGGCGAAAGAGCAAAAATTGCTGTTGAATCCTACGACGATCGTATCGACCCTGTTGGTGCCTGCGTAGGTATGAAAGGATCAAGAATTCACGGTATCGTGCGTGAACTGCGCAACGAAAATATTGACGTAATCAATTTTACTTCGAATTCAAACCTGTATATTCAGCGTTCCTTAAGCCCTGCCAAAATCACCTCTATCACTTTAGACGAGGAAACCAAACGTGCCGAAGTGTACATGAAACCCGACCAGGTTTCATTAGCCATCGGGAAGGGCGGACATAACATCAAGCTTGCCGGGAAACTTACCGGATATGAAATTGATGTTTATCGCGATACGGATTCCGATTACGAGGATGTTGATCTTCAGGAATTCAATGATGAAATTGATCAATGGATAATTGATGAATTAAAAAGCATTGGCTGTGATACAGCCAAGAGTGTGCTTGAGCTGAGTGCTGAAGAATTGGTACGCCGTTCGCAGCTGGAAGAAGAAACCATCCGTGAAGTGCACCGTATTTTAAAAGCTGAGTTTGAATAACATCAAACCACAGATGAGGAACGTAAAATTATTGATTTCATTAGTTCTTCAAGGCTTCGCATTATTATGTATGCAAGCTGATATCTGCCACCAATAAACATAAGTTTGAAAATTAAATCGTACTTTTACTCACTTATTCCGAGCTTCAGGCGAAATTTCGATAAAAGCATGTCAGACGGACCTACATCAATCAGGCTTGGAAAAGCCGCAACCGAATTTAATGTCGGTGTATCTACTATCGTTGACTTCCTTCATAGGAAGGGGTTTAAAATTGATAGTAATCCGAACACTAAGTTAAATCCGGAAATGCATACTCTTTTGGTAAAAGAATTCCAGCCGGATAAGGCTGCCAAAGATATTGCCAAACATATTGAGCTGGAATACCAGGCTCAGAAAGCTGCCAAAGCGGAGGAAAGGAAACCTGTCGTTCCGGAAGAGGATGAAGTTAAAAGTGTGAAGGAAATTGCAACCCCTGCAGCACAGGAAAAAACTCCTGTTGCAGAGCCCGCAGCACCAAAACCACCTGTAGTTCAAACACCGGAAGCTGAAAAGATACCTGAAGCAAAGGTCACGCCCCAGCCTGTGCCTGAAGTTGCTGCATCCAAACCAGCGACTCCCGAAGCAGAAACGGTGATACCTGAGGTGAAAACCTTGCCCGAAAAGGTTGCTCCTATTGTTGATGAGGACAAACATCAGGCTCCATCGGTTCATACTGAGCCTGTTAAAGCAGAAAAACCAGTGGTTGCAGAAAGTCCTGCTGTTAAAGCAGATGAGACAACCCAACCTACGGAACAAAAAAAGGAACAGACAGCAGTCGCTGAAAATAATGAAGAAATTCAGTCCGGGCCAAAAGTCGTAGGCACCATCGATCTGAAACAGTTCGACAAAAAGCCAAAGAAAAAAGATAAAACAGAAAAACCTGAAAAAAGTACAGGTAAAGGACATAAGGAAGAGAAAAAAGAAGTGCAGGCACCCGCAGAAATAGCTGCTACTAAACAACCTGCTGAACAAGCCACTGCTCCTGTACTACCTGAAAGTCCTTCCGTTCCTGAGGCAACCACGCCAGAAGTTCCTGAAGGGGCTACCCGTCAGAGTGATCAACCTTCGATTGACGGGAAGTATAACAAAACCGATTCCAATTATCTTAAAACTAAGTTCACTAAGCTCGAAGGACCGAAAATTCTGAGTAAAATCGAATTACCTGCACCTTCACGCCCCGAACCACGAAAACCTGTTGCTTCCTCAAGTGATGAAGATAGCAAATCGAAGAAACGCAAACGCAAACGCCTGAATAAAGGTAAAAATGGTTCGGATGCTCCGGCAACCGGAACTCCGGGTAACACCACGCCAAGGGTTGTAACACCCGCCAAACTTCATGACAGGACTAAAGGCAAACCAGGAGCAAAAGGTCATTCACGACCGATGTTGCCTAAGGCTGAACTTACCGAAGAAGATATCCAGAAGCAAATCAAAGAAACACTTCAGCGCCTGAGCGGAACCGGGAAATCGAAAGCATCGAAATACCGCCGTGAAAAACGAAATGTTGCCAGCCAACATCAACAGGAAGAGGTCGCCAGGCTTGAAGAAGACAAGTTGATGCTGAAAGTAACTGAATTTGTTACAGCCAACGACTTGTCAGTGATGATGGATGTACCCGTTACAAAAATCATTGCTACCTGTATGGCACTCGGAATGTTTGTTTCGATTAACCAGCGTCTTGATGCAGAAACGATTTCCGTTCTTGCCGACGAATTCGGATATAAAGTTGAATTTGTAAGCGTGGAAGTACAGGAAGCAATTGATAATTCGGATGAAACAGAGGATCCGGCGTTGCTGAAACCCCGTAACCCTATTGTTACCGTTATGGGTCACGTTGACCACGGTAAAACATCACTGCTCGACTATATCCGCAGTGCCAATGTTATTGCCGGAGAAGCCGGAGGTATTACCCAGCATATCGGTGCTTATGAAGTAAAACTGGATGACGGACGAAAGATCACTTTCCTTGATACTCCCGGTCACGAAGCATTTACTGCCATGCGTGCCCGTGGTGCCCAGGTTACTGATATTGTTATTATTGTTATAGCTGCTGACGATACCGTTATGCCTCAAACCAAGGAAGCGATCAACCACGCACAGGCTGCTGGCTCTCCTATGGTATTTGCCATCAATAAAATTGATAAAAACGGGGCTAATCCTGAGAAAATAAAAGAAGAACTTTCGAAACTCAATATCCTTGTTGAGGACTGGGGCGGAAAATACCAGAGCCAGGAAATCTCAGCCAAAAAAGGAACTAATGTTACCGAGCTTCTCGATAAAGTGCTGCTCGAAGCTGAATTACTCGACCTTAAGGCCAACCCTGAAGCAAGGGCAGCAGGCACTGTAATTGAATCCTCTCTTGACAAAGGACGCGGTTACGTTGCAAAACTACTGGTTCAGACAGGTACCTTGAAACTAGGCGATTTTATATTAGCCGGTTCTGTATATGGTAAAGTAAAAGCCATGTACAACGAACGAAATTTGCCTGTACAAGAAGCAGGACCTTCAGCTCCTGTGCTTTTACTCGGACTTACCGGTGCGCCGCAGGCCGGCGATAAGTTTAAAGTTATGCTTGACGAGCGCGAAGCTAAACAAATCGCGACCAAACGCCAGCAACTGCAACGCGAACAAGGCATACGTACACAGAAACATATCACCCTCGACGAAATCGGCCGCCGTATTGCTATAGGCGATTTCAAGGAATTGAATATTATCGTAAAAGCCGACGTGGATGGATCAGTTGAAGCTTTGTCAGATTCACTGCTCAAACTTTCGACACCACAGGTACAGGTAAATGTAATCCACAAGAGTGTGGGTGCCATTACCGAAAGCGATGTATTGCTTGCATCTGCATCCAATGCGATTATTGCCGGTTTCCAGGTGCGCCCGAGTATGAGCGCCCGCAAATTAGCCGAACGCGAAGAAATAGATATCCGTTTCTATTCAATCATCTATACGGCTATCAACGAAATCAAGTTGGCTATCGAAGGTATGCTTGCCCCTGAAATTGAAGAAAAGATCGTTTGTAACGTCGAAGTTCGCGAAGTATTCAAGAATTCGAAGGTAGGATCGATTGCAGGATGTATGGTTCTGGATGGAAAAGTAACACGTAATACCCGGATTCGTGTCATACGCGATGGTATTGTTGTACACGAAGGATCACTGGGTTCACTCAAGCGTTTCAAGGATGATGTGAAAGAAGTGCTTACCGGTTACGAATGCGGATTAAATATCGATGGCTTTAATGATATCCGTATCGGTGATATTATTGAAGGATACGAAGAAGTGGAAGTAAAACGTAAACT
>JBBSBT010000137.1:0-7456 GCA_038250985.1 Bacteroidales bacterium | reverse complement strand
TTGTGCAAAATACGGTTCAGGCCCAGGTCAGCCTGCATAATGCCGGCCGGAACTGCCAGTGCGAAACCAAGCAATCCGCCAAGCAGGAATTTTAATGGATTGGTCATTTTCAGCGGACGGGCACTCCACAGAGTAACCAGGGTAATAAAGAAAGCAAGCCCCTGTGTAATAAGTTCAAAAGCGGTAACCATTTCGCCGGAGGCTACTTTTAAAAATCCGGGTTGTGCCTGGTCTGACATCAGGTGATGCGACCATACGGTCCACGAAACTATAAGTTCAACAAGCAAAGCGGCACGAGCCCAGTTTTCCATAAAAAGTTTTTTGCCAGTGATAAGTGTTGCAAGTAAATACCAGGTTCCGGCAACAAATATAAGCACCAGTCCGTCGGCTACCAGATCCAGTCCCCACCAGAACCAGTTTTTATAAAGCAATGCATCAATGGCTGAGTGTTTTAAATCATAACCCAACATGGCTGCAACCATATACACCAGAATTAATACCCCGGTGAAAAGAATAATTACGGAATTAAGCGCTACATCTACCGTGCCGCGGGCAATGGCTGCAACAGGCAGCGAAACCAGGTGTTCTTCTTTTTTCTTCGATAACAGGTTATGCAAACCACTAACTCCCAATGCTGATGCAATAAGTCTGCCGGCTGGTTGTTTGGGCCATCCTTCGGGTGTATACGTAATAGTTTTGAAAATGTTGATTACAAAAAACATAGTTCCAACCATTACCAGGGCAATACCAGTTATAAAGAAAGCCCCGCCTAACGGACTAAATTGCGTGAAGTCGGCAGGTAACGGCCAGTATAAGGTGTAAAGAGGTGCATATTCCGAGAAGAACCCTGCAGTCCAGAATGTTAAAGTCCCTATCGCAACAAGCACAAATGTCCAGTTTCCCAGTTTTATACTCCACAAAGGTTTTTTCATCAGAAAAGGAACTAAAAACAGGAAAGCACCAAATACAATGGAATACGTTGATCCGAAAATCCCGACTAATGGATGCGCGGTCATAATAGCAAAGAATTGTTTGGGTTCAATCCCCGGCACCGGACTAACTTCGTATAAACGCATGATCATTCCTTCAATCACGGCAAAACCGTAATAAATAAGTCCTACAACTACAAAACGCAAGGTTAATTTCTGCATGGGAGTGAGCGACTTCGATTTGAATGCTCCCTGCTCGCCATCCAATAAGGTTTGTAAAAAGTTCATATTTAATATTTTTTAAAGTTAAACAATCTATTAATTGGCGCTTGTCTCACAACCTTCCACTACTACTACATCCTTTTCGATCATGGCGTAACCTGCCGGACCTGAATACTCGGTGGAGCGTATGGAATAAACCCCGGGCTTGTCGAACTGCCAGAGAATATCGTTCAGATGGCCGGGAACTACCTGCATCTGGAACATCATGGTATTGTCGTTACGGAACAATCCGAAACCGTACGTTAAATCGTCAGAAGTAACATTAAACATTACTTTTTCGTGGCATTGAATGATTAGTTTTTCTGATGGCAAGTGAAATTTGTGATCCGATATCGTGATATCGAAAAACCTGTCAGCTTTTATTTCCTTGCGATTCAAATCCATCGGCGTCCATGGAATTGTATTGTAAGTAATGATGTGGAGCGATACTCCCAGTATCACCAGGAATGCCACCCACGAATAGAAAAATGCTGGTTTCACCACGTTGCTTTTGCCTTGCCGGGTAATTTTAAAGGCAAACCAGCCCATCAGCGACATAATGGCCAGCACATAAAATGTATAGGCCAGTGTTTGTCCGGTTAATACGGTGTTCGAATCAATCATTGTTCCTCCTTTTTAAAATGGTTAATTAATATATATCGACCTTAATGTAGTATTTATCGGTAAAAAAAATTATAAGACTTTAGTTGTCTTTTTCAAATCGCTGAGGTGTGTGCTTTTAAGTACTGCAGCCAGTGTGTGATTTGTTTCGCACCATATATCATGCATCGCACAGTCATTATCGAAAGCGCATTCCGCAAATCCGAAAATGCATTTTGGTTCCCAGTTAATTCCTTCGGTTGAAGCAATAATTTCAGAAAGGAGAATTTGCTTTGGACTTCTTTCGAAGCAAAACCCCCCGTTTCTACCTTGCACACTCTTCAGAAATCCGTTTTTTGAAAGATCAGTAAGTAAACGCTGCAGGTACTTTTTAGGGATTTTTAAAATCTCACTTAATTGTTCAGCCGTATGCATTTCATCTTCATGCAACGACATGTAACCCAGTATCCGTAAGGCGTATTCAGTTGTTTTTGTGAAATTCATGGTAATAGTCTACCTCGATGTAGTATTTTACAAAGATATTATTTTTTCTATTTAATGCAACACTCTAAATTATTTGAATTTTTACCATTTTGCCTCAAATAACCTATTTTTTCTCAGGGTTCACAAATTTGCACAGATTTGAAACCCTGATTACAAAAACCATGAATCCTGATTTTGGTTGAATTGTGGATATGAAGTACATTTGAAAATAGTTTTCAAAAAAACAAATGATAACCGGGTGTAAACAGGAAACCGCATTATTCACTAATTTAGAGGTCCTGAAAAATACATCTATCCTATGCCCGATTTCCGGTTAAAAGTATTCCATGCTGTAGCTATGCAGCTCAGCTTTACCAAAGCTGCTGCACAGTTGTATATTACTCAACCTGCAGTTACTAAGAATATCCAGG
Source organism: Bacteroidales bacterium (assembly GCA_038250985.1). Classification (GTDB taxonomy): domain Bacteria; phylum Bacteroidota; class Bacteroidia; order Bacteroidales; family UBA4417; genus UBA4417. The sequence goes on along the minus strand of JBBSBT010000137.1, from coordinate 4,752 downwards.
AGCTGGAGACGGAGTTCGATCTCCGGCTTTTTGAGCGCAAAGGGAACCAGGTCAGGCTGACACCTGCAGGCCAAATTCTTATGGATCATACCGAAAAAATATTGAAAATATACCAGGATATTGAGTTTGATCTCAGTGTTCTGAAACAGAAATTCTCCGGCCAGTTAAATCTTGGTGCCAGCACTACCATTGCTCAATACATACTTCCTGCCATGTTGGCAAAATTTTACCTTCGGTTTCCCCAGATCAAACTAACGCTGCTTAACGATAATACTTCGAACATTGAAACGGCACTGGCAAATCATAAAATAGAACTGGGTTTGGTTGAAGGCAGGACAAAAAGCCGGACACTGAAATATGTTCCTTTCCTTAATGATGAACTGGTTGCCGTGGTGCATTCAAAAAGCAAACTGGCAAAACTGCTTGAGATAGATCTGGAAATGCTTAAGAAAACCCCCTTGGTTTTCCGCGAACGCGGATCAGGCACGCTCGAAGTTATTGAACATGAACTCGGAAAACACAAAATCAAACTCTCGGATCTGGATGTGGTTATGCACCTTGGCAGTACCGAAAGCATCAAGTCGTTCCTGGCAAATACCAATTGTATGGGCTTTGTTTCGATACGAGCCATTGAAAACGATATTACCAGGGGTGAGTTCAAGATCATTAAAATAAAGAATTTACAGATTGAACGGACATTCGAATTCGTTTATCTGCAGGGCAAATCCGACGGTTTGGCCGACTTGTTTATCAATTTCGCACAACAGACGTATAACCAGAAGTTATAGCGGATAAGAATTTGCGATTGGCGTAAGGATTATTTATCACAGACCTTTGCTGCCATCAAACCGTAATTCTTCATGATCGCTGCCTTAGATTTTAATACCGCTTTTCGTAAATCACTTTTTATTGCCGGGGCATTATTTGCCTTAACGCCGATAGCGGATCCTCCACTTGCCTTGTTGCTTGGACTGATCCTATCGCAAACCATCGGGCACCCGTATAAATCGTATAATTCAACAGCGACAAAGTATTTACTGCAATTTTCGGTTGTTGGGCTGGGTTTTGGAATGAATGTTTTCGAAGCCGCCAGGGCCGGAAGAGAAGGACTTTTATTTACAGTGGCTTCTATTTCACTTACGTTAATCGTGGGAATATTGTTAGGCAGGATGTTCCGTATCGATAAAAAAACCGCTTTCCTGATCTCGTCCGGAACTGCCATTTGCGGAGGCAGCGCCATTGCAGCTATTTCGCCTATCCTTAAAGCGGACGAAAACCAGATTTCCGTGTCACTGGGAATTATTTTTATCCTGAATTCCATCGCATTGTTTGTATTCCCGGTAATTGGCCACCAATTAAATCTGAGCCAGTCGCAATTCGGGATATGGGCTGCCATTGCAATTCACGATACAAGTTCGGTAGTTGGAGCTGCCCAGAAGTACGGACTCAGCGCCCTTCATATTGCCACAACCGTAAAACTCGAACGTACACTATGGATCATACCGGTAGGCTTTCTCACGGCCTTTGCATTTAATAACCGCTCAAGCCGGGTTAAAATTCCGTATTTCATCCTGTTATTCCTGATAGCCATGGCCATTCATACTTTTATTCCAAAAACTGCATTCATAACAGATTGGTTTGTAATTATGGCTAAAAAAGGAATGACCCTGACGTTGTTTCTTATCGGGGCGGGATTGACAAGGGAGGCACTGAAAACGGTAGGGTGGAAGCCTCTCTTTTCGGGTCTGATCTTATGGATACTCATTTCGGTTGGATCACTTTCCGTAATTTTATGGACAATTAAGCATTAATGTAAAACAATTATAGCCGGCATCCTGTAGGATACTTATATTTACAGAATAGTCAGCAGCAGTTAATCCGAAACAATAAGTTAAACCTAAAAAAAAAGAAAAAATGAACTGGACTATTTTAATCTTGGGAATTGCGTTTGGCGCGATTTTACAATACGCCAAACTAAACCGTTTTGATACCATAAGCGGTATGGCCATGCTTAAAGATTTTACAATGGCTAAAGCTATCCTGGTTGCCATTGGAGCAGGCGTTATTTTGATAAGTGCAGAAGTCGGGCTTGGGCTGGCAACTTACCATGTGAAACCCTTTATTTTAGGTGGAATTGCGATTGGCGGAGTGATTTTTGGAATCGGCATGGCGATACTGGGCTATTGTCCCGGAACGCTGGCGGTTTCGTTAGGCGAAGGATCAATTGATGCATTTTTTGGGATTATCGGCGGCTTGTTAAGCGGGTTGATTTATACTATATTGCTTCCCTCTTTTAAAGGAATTTTAGGACCGGATTTAGGGAATATCTCGCTGTTTTCTGCCATTGGAACATATCCTTTCATCTTTTCAGCTTTGATTGTTATAATTGCAGCAGCGTTTATCAGACTCGCTTTTTGGCTTAATAAACTTGAAAAAGCCAAAGACTATAAATGGCTGTATGCCGGGATTGCACTTGCTGTTTTAAATGTCATTGTATTTTTAACTTCACTCACTGACCGGATTATCGGTGCATCCACAAGTTATCCTTATGTCGCTGACCAATTGACCGGCACAACCGGGAATGATTATTTTGCAAAAATTCAGAAACCCGGAAACTGGGAAATGGTATTTTTATTAGGAGCCTTTATTTCGGCAGTTGTAATTTCAATTCTTAAAAAGGAATTTAAGCTAACCGTTATACATAGCAACTGGCTTAAATACAAAGGTGATTCAAAAGCTAACAGGCTGATCTGGTCTTTCGTCGGCGGTTTTATCCTGATATTCGGCGCACGGATGGCAGGGGGTTGCACAAGTGGGCATATACTTTCAGGAGGAATGCAGTTGGCTGCCAGCAGCCTGGTTTTTGCTGTTTTTGTTTTTGGCGGTTTCCTGATAACCGGAAAGTTGTTTTACAGGCCGCAAAAATAATTCTGACATGCAGGTTAAAGCCCCTTTCAGCGTAACCCCTTGCGCTATGACTAATTGCCTGTTCTGTATTAATCTTTATAACCGGAATCAGAGACTGTGATACTTTTATCTAATTTTACCATATCAATTCCACTGTAGGTTCCAGGATTAATCAACACATTACTGTCCTTCCCTGGTATTGTTAATTATTCAAATTCAACTTGCAATTAACTAAACCGAAAAATGAGAAATATGAGCATAGCAACCGTGTTAATCCTGATTTCGATAGGCCTGATGGCCGGAGTTTTTAGCGGTATTTTTGGCGTAGGCGGCGCTATTGTTATGATACCGGCACTCGTATATTTTTTGAGTCTGGATCAGCAAATGGCGCAGGGAACCAGCCTGGCGGTAATGTTGCCACCCATTGGCCTTTTTGCCGCCTATAATTATTATAAGGCCGGGCAGGCGAATATCTGGTATGCAATGATTATCGCTGCCACCTTTATGATCGGGGGTTACTTTGGGTCAAAAATTGCATTGAACCTCCCTGAAAACCTGATGAAAAAACTATTTGGCGTATTTCTGCTTCTGGTGGCTCTCAGGTTGATATTCACCAAACAGAGTCCTGTTGTTGATTAATGTGATTTGTAAAATTGTATTCCTGGCTTGTTCGGCTGGCATAAGGTGATTCAATTTTTAGCACCAAACTGAATTAGGGCTTTCCGGATCCAATGTCTGAATATAATTAAAATCTGCTTTGTTCCTTTTTGTTCTGATTTGCCGCATATCCGGAATAATTTCAATACGATAGTAAAAGTTAAACAATGGATATAAAATACTTACTGAGCGCTTTTGTGGCTATCCTGGCCCTGGTAAACCCGGTACAGAAAATATTTGTGATTACTTCGCTCCAAAACCAGTTTACGGATAAAGATTTAAAATACTTATCCCTTAAAGCCTCAATCACGGCATTTATTATTCTGATTTTATTTTTGTTTCTCGGTCAACTCATCTTTAATTATGTGTTTCATATTCAGTTGTATGCTTTCCAGGCTACCTGTGGTGCAGTATTGTTTTACAATGGAATAACCGGTCTTCAGAAAGGCGTTTTTCTACAGGTTGATCAAAATGTTAAGCTTGAGGACCTTTCGGCCGTACCTATTGCTATGCCTATGATTGCCGGACCGGCAACCATTACTGCAGCCGTTACTTTTCCGGCACATTATGGACTCGAAATCACAACAATTGCTATTTTTATGGCCTTGTTCGTAAACCTTTTATTCATGTTGTACTCGCGCCCGATCGGCAATTTGCTGACAAAATATAATTTTATGAATGCATTGATCCGGATCACCGGGCTGATCGTTGCAACCATTGGTGTACAAATGGTTTTTACAGGAATTGCAAACTTTATTACATCCTTGAAAATCTGAAACTGTTCAGGAAACCAAGCCCTGAACTTTACAGGTCCTATATCTTTTAACTGCTGTTTTTCTATTGGCACAAGGCCATAATATTATTTTTTGCATATGAAAAATATTTTTTGCATTATGAACGTACGTTCATTATCTTTGTATAAAATATAGAGCCATGAAAACCCGGATTTTAATTAAAATGATCCTTTTGCTTCCATTAATCATCTTTATTGATTATGTACTAATGGTTTTGCTTGGTTGTGCATCATGCATCATTGGTTTTGAGGAAAGTTTTTTCTGCGGCCCTTTCTGTTTTATCGGGAAAGGGATCTTGTTTCTCTCGGCAGTATTGTTTATTTCCTTATTTTTGCGCGATTTAAGGAAATTATTAACCCATAAAACAAATGTCGAGGCCAGTTAGAAGCCGTAA
>JBBSBT010000136.1:0-7486 GCA_038250985.1 Bacteroidales bacterium | reverse complement strand
CCCCGAACGAAAAACGGTTAACCCGGTTCGAAAGAGATGCAAATACCAGGTTACCAAGGTAATTATACGAATCCACACTTGTGTTCAGATAATGATATGCCAGGGTGAATGTTGTTTTAGGCGATAATGATAAGTTTACAGCCGCCAGATAATCCGGTTGTGTAACACTGGCAAGGTCCACAGTCTGTTTAAAATACGAAACTGACTGATACAACGACATATGGTATCCCAGCCGTGAATAAATTCCTGCACGCAGGTATGTTGGGTCCGAGCGTGTAATTAGGGTATTTGTTTTGTAATTGTATTCCATATCAAACGAAGCAATAAGGTTAAATGCACTGATACGAAGTGTTTTTTGCAGTCCGGCAGGAAGTTTTGCGGCATAAAAACGGGCATTTGTTTCATCGCCTGTATTCAATGCGCAATAATAAAGATACTCCAATGTACCCTCGTCATAGGGGTCAAACTCAAGGGCTTTTTCATACTGCTTTTGCGAAGCTAAATAGTTTCCTTTGAAAAAGTAAGCGTAGCCCATCCTTTGCCGGAGATATTTGAAATCAATATTCTCAGCAATTGCCTGATTGCCCGTTGCAATTAATTTATCCCAATCCCCGGTGAGATAGCATTGATAGGTGATACTATCCGTGATCATAAAAGTAAGTGGGTTCTGTGCTTTCAATACAAGTGCACCAAAAAGCAATAAGATTATCAGGATTTTACGCATATAGCTTTAATTTTAGTTTTGGCAGATTCGAAGCTGAATTCTTCAATGCAATTGTTGTGCACAGTAATAACACTGTTGCTTTGGATGTGGATTTTACCCCAAATGGTTACTTCTGTAGCTGAGTTGAGGGTTATGCGTTCGGTATTGAACGGGTTGTCATTTGATGCCACTTTAACCGAATATCCGGCACGGATATAGGTATAGAACGGAGCAACAAAATCGTGGAGCCAGATACGCGTTTTCTTATTCCTGACAGTATTAAGCGGCATGGCATCTTTTACTACCACCGAGCCTGGATTTGTTAAAAACACCTTATATGCTGACAGGTAAAAATAATAAAGCAATGACTTTTTATTCCCGTAAAAAGCTGTGAAGTAAAACATCGAACCATCGTTTACATAATATGCACTCGATTCGGTTGCCTTACAATGCAGATACTTGTTATTATATGGATCGGTATATGCATCCCATTTTTCTGTTATTTCCAGCCCTTCGTCATTCTTATACCGGTAGGTAAGGCTCATATCAGGCATTATATCGAACGCTTCTTTCAGCAAAGCATTAACATTGACACCTGAAACAAGTGAACCTTCAGCGGGTACCAAAAACTGATTAAGTTCCTGCCCTGTTTTTTCTTTCTGATGATAGTATGCTATAGGATAAAAAATTGTTTTTGCTCCCAGCAAAGGAGTTATTTGTACCTGGAAATGTAAATGCGGAATGGGAGAGCGCCCCGAATTGCCGCATGTGGCCAGTAAGTCGCCGCGCTTAACAAAATCACCTTTTGAAACCTTGAAGCTTCCTTTTTTCAGGTGCGATATCTGGGTATAAAGTCCAGGTAAATGCCTTATAATAATAGAGTTTCCCCAATTGCTGCCGGTATTCACTTTACCGATCTCATTATCGGCAATGTTATCAATAACTTCTTCAACGATACCATCTGCCGGTGCAATCACAGGCTTATTGTAACAATAATAGTTTTCACAAAGAAGTCCGTTAGAGGTAAAGGACTGCATTTTATCATCCAGGATCATAAAATCAAGTGCCTTGCCCCAGTCGCCTTTGTGGGTATACTCGCCATCATGCCCCTGGGTTACAGTCCACTCACCCCAGAATGGCAGGTGCAGCGGGAAATACAGAAAATTTGAAAGCCTGGACTGATTATTATTAAATGTGTAAAGATTCACCTCGGGCGAAAAGTATTGTATCAGGGTCAATTTCAATTTTGAGGGATCTACCCGTAAGCGCAGGAAATAAATAAACAGTATCACCACGAATGAAAAAGGCAGGGAAAAGACCGGCAATTGGATAAATCCAAATAATTTGCTCATAAACAGCAATACCAGTGAGGTAAGCGGAACCAACAGCACCGCCCACATGTATGAAAATCGTGACGGGATAACAAAGAACCCGCCAACAGCAATAGCTACCATTATGTAGTTGGCTCCTATATTGTAGTAGGTAATGCTTGCAGCCTCCGAACCCGAGAATTGCGCAAACAGGTAAGCCGAAAGAAATCCCACCACCGAAAGCGAAAAAGCAATCCTCGAACTAATCAGTAAGGCTATGGTGATGAATATGCCGGCAATCAGGTTATTCTGGAAAAATATAGAGCTCATCGACCGAAGGTAAATGTCGACCATTCGGTTTATAGGCAACGAATCAATGGTTTGAAAGAAATTGAGCATAGTATTTCCACCAATGGCATACATTTCGTTTATCCAGTAAATGTTGCGTTGCGTTAATCCCAGGTTCTCAAATTGCGATGAAGGCAAAACAATAAACCAGAATGAGATAACAAAAGGTATGCTGAGAAAGGGCAATCCGCTTTTTCCCAGCCAGCTGCCAAGGGTTACCGAAAGCATAAGCGTTAGCAAGGCGGCAAGGATCAGTAAGCTAAAATATACATAGCCGGGATCAAAAAATGTTCCCATTCCCAGACCGGTTAGTAAAGCATTGAAACTGAATATGCCTTTTTTAAGCTGAATCTTATCCAGCCCCATGACGTTTGCAATAAGTACTGAAACCAATACAGCGATCAGACCGCTCAAGCCGGCAAAAAAATTGAAAAAACTTACTGCCAGAATTACCGTTGCAAGTATTTTGTTGGTAGAAAAGAAAATAGCAGAATAACTGTTCAGCGTGGCTGGCAGAACAGTTGTGCGGATTGAAGTTATGTATCGCTTTATAGACATAGAAAGAGTAAAAAATGTGAAATCTCAATATTTATCAAAAGAAAAATTGATGTCGGTTAAAAACCATTTCATACATAGACTGATGGACTCTACTTCAGTTGATGTTATCTCAGATGTTCCGGTATCTGCTCATTGAGCGTCATATCTTCAAGAGTTTCAGCTTTCCGGATCACATGGGTATTGTTGTCACCATCTATTAATACAATATTCGGACGAAGCGTGATAAACTGCATCCATTGTGTCATATTGTATGCGCCGACTTTATGCACAACCACCTGGTTACCTTTCTGAAGCAAAGGCATTGTAATGCTTTCGCGGACAACGTCAATATTCATACAGAGTGGACCGTACATTACCATTTCTTCGGTATGCTGTCCATAGGATTGTGTTGTGCTGATCTGATGATCGTACCAAAAGGCTGTAAAAAGTGTATTGACACCAAAATCGAGAACCGTTGCCCTTCGTCCATCCGATAGTCGTTTGGTTGCCAAAACGGTTCCCAGTAAGAATCCGGCATCATCAATAAGCACACGCCCCGATTCCAGAATCAGCAAGGGTAATTCCTCCTGTTTGAAACCATAACCCAGTATTACATCGGTAATGGCATCGGCAAACTGATCGATAGAAGGAACCGTATCGGAACCAGGTAAATAAGCTCCCTTCAGCGTATTTGTTGAGGGGAAACCTCCACCGAGATCAATGTATTGAAGCACTTTATTAAACTTCTCTTTAACGTTCCAGGTCAGTTCGCTCAGCTTGGTGGCAGCCACCGCATAAGCCGAAGGCGAAAGCATAAATGTACCTATATGGCAATGAAGACCTACTAAATCAAGGTTTGCAGAATTAATGATGCGGGTAATGGCATTCCAGGCTTGCCCGTTCTCGAAATTAAACCCGAAACGATCCCATTTGGGATAAATACCGGTATCCATATTTACCCTGATTGCAACCCGCGGTCTGAGGTTATATTCCTCACTCAATTTTATCAGCGAATAGAGTTCGTCGAAATGATCGATATGAATAAGCGAATTATTTTTTGCTGCTTTTAGCAGTTGATCGTCGGTTTTGTCGGGTCCGTTGAAAATGATATTGTTTCCCGGCACACCATTTTTAAGCGCCTTTTCGTATTCAAATCCCGATACGACTTCTGCCCACGATCCTTCCTGGTGGAATATCCTGCAAACGGCATCCATATAATTGGTTTTATACGACCAGGCAAACTGAACTTTTGGATACCGGGTTTTAAAAATCCGGGTGGCATTTTGGTAGTTACGCCTGATTTGCTTTTCCGAAATTACAAATAACGGGGAGCCATACTCACTGATCAGGGTTTTTACGGGCACACTTTCGATATGTGTAACCGGTATATTTTCAGTTCGGGTGCCGAATTTATTCATAAGCCCTGTGCTCATTTTCTGGATAATAGGGCGTTCATATCTTAGTTTTTCCATGATTGCTTTGTATTAAATTTCCTTTATTTAATCTGATATGGTAATTCCAGAGAATTTACAACTCACCTGTTCCCGAAATTTTCTGAAACTCGCTGATATCGGTTATAAGGTCCCAGGCATAGCGTATGAAAAGTTTCCCTACTTTATATTCGGTGAAAGGCTCAACCTTTTGCCCCATAGCCATTTTTACCAGTGATGCAGGCTGATTTTGCCCTGCGGCGGCGGTTAAATATATCCATGCAGGGAAACGGGGATTTACTTCCATGATATAAGGCTTACCATCTTCTGACTGCATAATTTCGAGTTCGCAACCGCCTCTCCACTTAGTTACTTTAATAAATTTGCGGGCGAGATCTATGTACGATTCATCATCAATGGTGATACCCGACCAGGCTTTCCCTTTATCCGTAATATACAGTTTGCGCATAGGGATTACGCTTATTGCATTTCCTTCGCCATCGCCCAGGGCCGCAACATTGATTTCAGTGCCATTGATGAACTCCTGAAAAATAACCGGCAGCCCCCATTTAGCCTGTATTTTATAAAATGCTTTTTCAGCCTGCTCCTGGGTGTTGACAATAATAGCATCGTAGAATTTACCTTTTACTACCATAGGATACCCTAATTCTTTTGCCGTTTCTTCAATATCTTTAGCCATATGAATGGTTTTATCGGCCGGCACAAATAAATCGAATTTTTTTCCGAATTCCGAAAGCTTAATCTTGTCGCGGGCTTCGAACTGCTGTAAATCAGGCATAAATGTATGGATGCCTTCATCCTGAAGTTTATCTTTCAATTTGATGAAATTATAGAGTTCAGCATCAAAATTGGGGATGATCAGATCAATATGCTCTTTAGCATGAATATACATCAGCCTGGCCATAAGGGTGTCGGTTCCGGCCGAAGGATACGGGATATGATAGGTTTTATCAACCAGGTCGTGCATATACGAGCCTGGTTCGAGCGATTCGTATGAAAGCCCGACAATACGGACATCAAAATCGGGACACTCGCGTATGGCTCGGATAACAGCAACCCCGGGACCGGGACTGTCGATGGCATTGAGCCCGGTGACTGCTATTACGAGTTTTTTGTTAAGGGGATTTGTAGTATTTGCGGCTTGCGTTTCCATGCTTAAACAGATTTATAAGTTATTCTCGAGTATAGAAGAATCCTTCAGCTGTGACACAAAATCATCAAGATCCTTTTCAAACTGGACTTCATCAACGTCATATTTCCCACAAATTGCCTCTATGATTCCAGGCAGTTCTATATCCTCTTTTAACAGGGCGATTATTTCGGCTCCTATTGGATTGGTCGAAAAAGAATCTCCGGTTCCCGGGTTAAAAATAAATCCTTCTTCGCTGCTGGCTATATTTTTTCGAAGTTTCATTGTTTTGATATTTTAGTTGAATGACAAATTAAGGTGATTTTGTATTCTATCTGTTTGTAATCTGAAAACAAATATAAATTCATAATTTTCGATAATAAAATGAATTCAGTAAACAACCTTTATAGATAAGTGTAAATAGCAATTTATCCTGTTAACAGCCCGGTGTAAAATCATATAACTGCTGTTTATTTCTGATACAGCAGGGAACTTATATTCCACGCACTAATGGAAAGCTTATTCAATTATCGTATTTTTAACGGTTTATAAAGTTAAACACTTCCAACAGGAGCTGCCGATGAAACGATTCATTCTTCCTGACTTACTCAAAGGACTTGCCGCTTTTTTTATGGTTCAGATCCACATTACTGAACTTTTACTGAATACAGCCGGAAGAGAAAGCACATTAGGCAAAATCTCTCTCTTCCTGGGAGGGCCTTTTGCGGCCATAGTCTTTATGGCGGTTATGGGTTATTTTATTGCTCTGAGTAAAGCCACGACATCGGTAAATATCGTTCGGGGTATTAAAATATTTATGCTTGGGTTTTTGCTTAATATCGGACTCAATTTTCATTTGCTGTTTAAAATACTATTTGCGGACTGGCCCTATAACCCGCTCGAATATATTTTTGGCGTCGATATTTTATATCTTGCCGGTTTAAGTATTGTTGTTCTATCGATTATAAAATCGCTCAAAAAGGGGCAGAAAGCAGCCGCCTGGATTGTATTCCTGGCAGTTAGTGCGCTCACCGGTTATGCAAATGAAAAACTAACGGTTGCCAATCATTATTATGTTCTGCCTTTTATAGCAGGGAATTACTCCTGGTCTTATTTCCCATTGTTCCCATGGCTTGCCTACCCGTTGGCGGGATTTATATTTGCGCTGTACGAGGAGGAAATCATTCCTTTCTTCATAAAGCAGAAACGTATTTCAATCATCATTATCATCCTGGTTGCGGCCGCGGTTGGCCTGTTATACAAGCAAGGGCTGAGTACTACAATAAACCTGCCTGCATATTATCATCATACATTCGGATATATTTTCTGGGCTTTGGGCTTAACCGTGTTGTGGACGCTACTCCTTCATGTTTTCATCGCGTATATTTCCGAAACGCGTATCAGAACTTTATTATGCCGGATAGGAAAAAACATAACTGCTTTCTATGTAATACAATGGCTGATTATTGGTAACCTGGCAACAGCAATATATCAAACCCAGCAGTTGAGCACGTTCCCCTGGTGGGTTGCAGTCATTTTTAGCGTATCGGTATTGCTGACATTTGGATATGAGAAAGTGCATGCCGGGCTGCACCGGCACCGCAAATAAGAAAAAAGAAATGACCGGCCGGGCTAAATCAGAAATGTCCTGTCAACAAAAGCCTGGAAATTTTCTTTGTACTGCTCCCCTACAGGGATATAAACGTTTTTATCGAAAATAATCCTGTTCCGCTCAATCACTTTCACCTTGTCGAGATTTACAATAAATGAACGGTGTACCCGCATAAATTTGTCCCCGGGAAGCTGCTCTTCCATTACTTTCAGCCTGATGAGAGTGGTTACAGGATCCTCGTTTACCAGGTGGATCTGTATGTATTCGTTTGAACTTTCGATATACGTGATCTCAGACAAAAATATACGGATCATTTTGTATTCGGATTTCACAAAAAGGCTATCCGGAGTGGTTTTAATAGTTTCCGTTTGTTTAACATTCAAATCAAACCATGTT
>JBBSBT010000135.1:0-7501 GCA_038250985.1 Bacteroidales bacterium | reverse complement strand
GACTTTTATTTCGACCATCTTCGGTCCTCCACCAGCCGACTGAGGAATCACCAATTTTGTACTGACAGAGACAGTTGGCTCATAAGCTTTTACGGCACTTTGAGGCACAGCATGCTGTTGAGGCACAGCATGCTGCATCTTTACCTTTTCATTGACAGCATAAAAAGCATTGTTGATCAGATTCAAAATTACGCGACCAATATCCTGGGGCACAATATTAATTTTCCCGATACCTGCCTTGTCGGCAGACAGGCTTGCATCAAAATCAGTTTTTAATGTTGCATTGAATGATTTGTCTTTTGCACGCAATCCATGATAGCTTAATCGCAAATATTCATCGGCCAAAGCATTGATATCAGTTGGTTCTTTTATACCGTTGCTTTTCCGGCTGTGCTGCAGCATGCCTTTAACAATGGCTTCGGCTCGCTTGCCATGCTGGTTTATTTTTTGTTCATTTTCTTTAATGTCGTTCGAAATTGCTTTGGCATCAACAAAATTCCCATTATCCATTTCCTGTTGCATTTCATCAATCAATTCGGTATTTACATCCGAAAAATTATTGACAAAGTTCAGCGGGTTTTGAATTTCGTGGGCAATACCGGCGGTAAGTTCGCCAAGCGAGGCCATTTTTTCGGACTGGATAAGCTGAGTCTGTGTAACCTTGAGTTCGGTATATGCTTTTTCGATTTCCCTGGCCTGCTCCAGTTCACGCGTCCTGCTACGTTCGCGTTCTTTCCGTATTACACGGTTACGGAAAAAGCGATCGGCAGCAAAAACGCCTAAAGCAAACAGAATAATATAGAGGCAATATGCCCAGATAGTTTTCCACCATGGAGGACTGATAATAATTATTAATGATGCTCCCTGCTCATTCCATACACCGTTATTATTGGCAGCTTTTACGCGAAATATATATTTACCCGGAGGCAGCATGGGAAATGAAGCGACGTGCTGGTTTCCAATTTCATGCCATTCGTTATCATAATTCTCCAGTTTATATGCGCACTTATTTTTTGCCGGATTCGAATAGTGCAAAGCCATAAATTCGATGGTGATATTTTTCTGATCGTAAGGCAGTGTAATTTCCTTAGTATCATAAATTGGATTTTTAAGTATCGAATTTTTACCCGGCATTACTGACTTATTAAACAGTTTTAGATCTGTTAAAAACACCAGTGGGGGAATGGAATTATTAGTGACATCTTTATCGCTAAAAATTGTTATTCCATTTGAGCCACCGAAAACATACTCACCTTTTGAGGTTTTCAAATATGATCCATCAGCAAATAACTGGCCCTGTATCCCATCAGCAATTGAATAATTGTTGAATTGCCCTGTTTTTACATTAAAATGGCTCAGACCTTCGAAGGTACTTAACCATAAGCTGTTATTTGCATCATCCGGCAATATGCCTTGCACACTCATTGATGGCAAGCCATCATTACGGGTATAGGTTTTTATTTTTCCGGTTTCGACATTATACTTACTTAAACCACCCTGCCAGGTGCCCACCCAGGCTATTCCGGAAGCGTCTTCGTAAAAAGAATTAATATCCTGTGTAATAAATATATCACCCGCATTTTTGTCGAATGCATACCTCACTATTTTATCCGTTGTATAGTCGTATAAAAACAAACCGTTGTTGGTTATAAGCCACAAACCATGTTTTTTACTCTCGAAAGCTTTGGAAATATCATTACTGTTTGCATCACTTCCATTAGCCAGGCTCAAATCATATCTTGTAAACCTATCAGTCCCTCTGTTTCTTTTGAAGAGTCCATTGGTGGTGCAGAGCCAAAGATTATCCCTGCTATCCCTGATAAAGTTGTGAATATAAACCGTATCGGAAACTCCATCAAATTTTATTTTCTTCAATAATTTTGTTTTTGGTAAAAACATGTAGAAGCCCCTGTCTGTGCCTAAATAAAATTCCCCGGGAGAATTTTCGCCAAGTCCAAATATAAAGCCAGCGGGAAGAAACGATTGAATAGGAAAGGCATGAATGTTACCTGAGCGGGGATCTAACTCATTTAAACCCCCGATTCCTAAATCGGAGGTACTGATCCAGATTTTACCATCCCTGCTTTCAACCAAATTACTAGCCCAGCCGGGGGTTAGAGAAGCTTTGTTATTCTTATCAAAACTATAGGATTTTAAAACATTCCTTTCTTCATATTTCAGTAATCCTTCTGAAGCTGTTCCCATCCAAAGTGTTCCGAAACTATCAAATTTCAGATCCATTATGGCAGCTTTTTCTATTCCACTATTCGATTCATTAACGAATGCTTCAAACGCCTGTGTTTTTCTGTTAAAAAAATACAATCCTGTATTTGTGCCGATCCAGATATTCGCATTTTTATCGAATACAATAGCTCCCTGGTAGTAATCCTCTTTTTCCCTTTTAATGAGTTTATCAATGGAATAGTTTTTATAACTACCGGTTCGTAAATTAATGTCATATAAATCTGACTTTTGAGAGAGACACCAGAGATGCCCTTCATCATCAACTTCCATATTAACAATATATTCCGAGTGCCTTTTTAATCTTTCTTCCAGTGACTTAAAATGAATTTTCTTTAAATTACGGTTAACATCTATTTTAAACAACCCGTTGAAACTCAAAATCCAGATGTTCCCTGTTTTATCTTTAGTGATTTTTACCACATTACCAATTCGTAAGCTATCAGGAACAGGGAATTTTTTTATTGTGTTATCATTTTCATCCAGATATAGTAATCCTGTCGTGACAGGTATAAAATGATACGTATTTATGCCAAAGTATATCCTTCCTTTGTTATCCTGGCACATGGTGGATACATCTACTTCTACACTGGAAGGGCGATTTATCAGGTACGAAAAGTCATATTGCCTGAATGACCGCTTGGCTGG
Organism: Bacteroidales bacterium; assembly: GCA_038250985.1. GTDB lineage: Bacteria > Bacteroidota > Bacteroidia > Bacteroidales > UBA4417 > UBA4417. The sequence goes on along the minus strand of JBBSBT010000135.1, from coordinate 4,612 downwards.
ATCATAAAAATTGAGAAAACCAGGAGAGGTGCCAATCCATAGCTTCCCTTTCCGGTCTTTAAACAGTGACGACACAGAAAGTCCCTTAATTGAAACAGAATCGTTGGGGTTACTGAAGAATCTTTTGAATTCGTAGCCATCGTACTTTGCCAACCCATTAATGGTTCCTAACCAGATATATCCAAAATTATCGACTAATACTGAACTAATCTGGGAGCCAGGAACGCCATCCTTCTCAGTAAACTGGGTTAAATTACCGGGCTTAAGTTGTGCATAACAAGGTGAATATGTAAACAGAATAATTATTATTACAACTGCGCAAATATACTTAGTCACTTCTCTGACAGTTGCTTGTATTTTCATAAATCAGGTTTTTAAATTAACAATAAACTCAGTGCCTTGCCCTTCTTTAGTTTCAACGTTTAATTCGCCGCCATGACCTTTAGTAACAATATCATAGCTCAACGATAATCCTAAACCAGTTCCCTGGCCAGTTGGTTTTGTAGTAAAAAACGGCTGAAAGATTTTATCCAATACTTTTTGAGGTATACCATTGCCATTATCGCTGACTTTTATCTCAATCTTTCCTTCAATTAGCTTCGTACTGATTGTAACAACAGGCTCATATCCAACTATGTTCAATTTCTTCTTCTCCGCTACGGCATAAAATGCATTGTTCAATAAATTCAGGATTACCCTGCCAATGTCCTGAGGGACAATGTTTATTTTTCCCAGGCTTTCGTCAAAATCAGTTTTCATTGTAGTATTGAAGGATTTATCCTTTGCCCTTAAACCGTGATAAGACAGGCGCAGGTATTCATCTGCCAAAGCATTGATATCGGTTGGTTCTTTCACTCCACTATTACTCCGGCTGTGCTGAAGCATTGCTTTTACAATGGCATCGGCGCGTTTTCCGTGATTGTTTATCTTTTCTTCGTTTGATTCAATATCAACTGCAAGAGCCTTTACTTCTTCAAAATTGCCTTTCTCAATTTCTGTCTTCATCTCTACAATCAATTCCTTATTGACTTCCGAAAAGTTATTGACAAAATTCAATGGGTTCTGAATTTCGTGGGCAATGCCGGCTGTAAGTTCACCGAGTGAAGCCATTTTTTCGGACTGGATAAGCTGGGATTGGGTAGCACGTAATTCGGTGAGGGCGTGCTGCAATTCCTCTTTTTGTTCTGTAAGTTCAGTGGTACGTTCAGCTACCAAAGCCTCCAATTCCACTTTCCGTATGGCAATAGCCCTGTTAAGTTCATCTTCATGCTGCCTTTTAATTCGTTCTTTTTCGGCAGCTTTTCTTTGCCTGATTTGGCTGAATAAGAGAGCAACCATCCAGATGTAAGTTAACGCGGTGGCATTTTTAAACATAGGCTCGTAGGTTTTAAAAAAACCTGTACTAATTATTTGAGCCAAATCACTGAGAAGTGAAACAAAAGCATAAGGAACAAATGCCAGCATTAACATACGCAATGGACGTAATTCCTTCTGCTGTAAAGGAAAAACAATCAGCACGATCAGGAAAAGATGCCATATCCATTTTGTTATGTAACCGGCAGATTGAATCAAATCAGTTGCAAAAAGAAGAACAGCAAAAAGCAGTGCATTTTTAAACAACTTCTCCCATTGCGGAAGGGAATTTACCTTGGAATACTTGCGTAACTGGTTTGCAAGAATTAAGCAAACTACAAAATGTATAAATGAAGCAGACATAAAAAACCGATTAATTGAATTAGTTACGACTTTATCTGACAGCCCGGAATTGAACTAACTTTGGATATCCAATAAAAAAAAGAAGTTTAAGCCCTGAAAACTATCAGAAATGAATACTGTTGTAAATTTAATCAAAACTAAGTTAAAGAGGTGGAAACTATTATTGCCCTATCGTTAATGAGTGAAAAACTTTTGTTAAGACTTACCTTTTGAATAATTGAAGTTTTCGAACCAGTTGATGATCTTCCGAAGGACATTATAAAGTAGGGTAAAATACAATCCAAGTGACATCAACCAGATAATTACAACATTAAACCACAGAGTATCAATTTCCCAATTGTAAATGAATTTAACCGGTGCGTAAAGAGGTGCTCGTCCATCATGAAAACGGGGCTCAATAAAGACCGGATCTTTTTTGCGAATGAGTCTGCCTTCTCCTTCAATAATTTTATTCTCACCTTTTTTATCTAAAACCAGGTCAGCGATGTTTTCGTTATAGTAGGTTTGTTTGAATTTATAAACTTCTTCATTACCCAGTTCACTTCTCAATTTCTCATATGCAGCATCTCTTTTGTAAGTTACAGCATTCATTTGCATCGAAAAATTACGACTAAGTGAATCGAGGTAGAGTTTGATATCCGGAACTATGGATGCATTGAAATGCTTTTCGCTTAATGCAGATAGCAATGGAAATGATTCAAATCCGGCTTCCTGCTGAAGCAATGGAATCTCACTCTTTAATATTTCAAGATAGTTGGCGGTTGTTTTTGTATTTTCGCCTTTAAAAATATTCCGTTGGCAAACATCCAGTTCTGATTTCAGGGTTGGAACCACGTATGCTGTCAGATAAGCATAATGAGATAGTTTTTTATCATATTCATAAAAAATTTTCTCATACCTGTTGTTTTTAAATTGTTCAACAGCCAGGGCTTCAAAGCTCCACCTCGATGTCATCAGGTTACCTACCAACGGGACGTTTTCGCGGGAGGAAATCGAAGGATTAAGGCTATCAAATGGAACAATAGCTCCGCTTAATAAGAGTTGCGGAACGAGGATAAACGGGATAAGTATATATATAGCCACAACCGAATTAAGTCCTGCTGAGATGTTTAATCCAACCATGTTGGCAAAACAGGATGTAGAAAAAAGAATCAGCCAGTAGCTGAGTGTCATGCCATGGATACCAAGTATCAGGTTGCCGACAGCCACATACAACATGGTTTGAATCGCTGAAAGAACAAAAAGCAGGGCCATTTTTGAATTCAGGTAACTAAACCGGCTCAGGTTGAGGAATGCTTCCCTTTTAAGAATCCTGCGATCTTTGATTATCTCTTCGGCACTGACCATCATTCCCAGGAAGAGTGACACGACTACGCTCATAAAGAGATAAGGAACCAGGTTCGGGTTATTGCCCATCAGGTATGTGTCGCCGGAATAATACCGGGTCATGAAAGCTAAAATGGCGGCCAAAAAAGGACCCTCAAGCAGGTTTATAAGTATATATTGCCGGTTGGTAATCTTGGTGAGCAAATTACGGATACTGAATATCCTGAATTGTTTGAAAATGCCGGGTATCTTGAAAAAACTCTTTGGAATTTCACTTTTTATTTCGCGTGATTGAATATCAGGCTTACTATTTTTCTTGAAAAGTTCGTACCATTCCTTTGGAGTCGTTTTCCGGTTATTGGTAAGCTGCCCATGATTATTAACTATTTTTGATTCAACAATCTGCAGCAATTGTTCCGGATTCACATATCCACATTCCTGGCATTCACTTTCGTCGGGATTCACATGATAACTGGCTGATTTAAACCAGGCGAGGGCATCGATGGGATTACCGTAATAAACCGGGTATCCTCCTTTGTCCATAATCAATATTTTGTCGAACAATTTATAAATGTCGGACGAAGGTTGATGTATATTCACAATTACCAGCCTTCCTTTGATAGTTTGTTCTTTTAAAAGCAGCATCAACATATCTGAGTCCATCGAAGAAAGACCGCTGGTAGGTTCATCGGCAAACAATACTGCAGGCTCGCGGATGAGTTCAAGAGCTATGTTTAATCTTTTTCGTTGTCCTCCACTGATAAATTTATTAATCGGATCACCTACTGCCAGATTTTTAATTCCAATCAGATCAATATCCGTTAACACCTTCAACACCGCTCGGATCAATTGTTTTTGAGTGAAGTCGCTGAAGCATAATTTAGCATTAAAAAACAGATTCTGAAAAACAGTAAGTTCTTCAATCAACAAGTCGTCCTGGGGTACAAATCCAATAACTCCCTGGAGTTTTCCCTTATCCTTTTCCAGATCATACCCATTTATAAGGATATTGCCTTTTTTAAGGGTAAGGTTGCCATTGAGCACATTCAGCAGGGTTGATTTACCTACTCCGCTGCCTCCCATCACCCCAATCAACTCGCCGGATCGGGCCGTGAAAGAAAAAGGCTGTATACCGTTTTCACTATTTTTAAAACGATACTCAATTTCTTTAGCGGTAAATTCAATCTTTATTTTTTCTTTTGAATGAAGAAACTGGGATGCTACATCAGAATAATATACCGGTTTGATTTTCGGATTTTTTATTATAGCCCCTGTGTTGAATACATACGTGCGGTAAGGTGAGATATTATGTCCATTCATGTATAACTGATCGTTACCGAGGTAACGCAAAATCAGTGTTTTGACTGAAGGAACATAAAGTATAAGAATCTGACCAATAAGATGTTCGCGCTGAATATGTTTCTGTGCTAATTTCCCCGTATGCTCTGAGGCGGTAATCACAAGAATATTATCCGACTTCACATCGTCCTGAAAGTGATGGAATATAAATGACTTGGAATCATTCAATTCCTGTTCAGGCATGTTGAAAACCTCTTTAATAACCTGCAGG
>JBBSBT010000134.1:0-7548 GCA_038250985.1 Bacteroidales bacterium | reverse complement strand
TTGCCGTTTGGTTTAGGCATAACTTGTATTATTGAGCTCACCGTATCAGAGCATCCGAATGCATCCGTTACCGCCAGGCTTACTTTGTAATTTGAGGCATCATTAAATACAATTACTGCAGGATTATCATAATACATGCGCTGTCCGCCGGAAGGGGTTTGAACCGTCCATGAATATTTTGCCAGGGCTGCATCGGCGGCAATACTATGGTCAGTAAAAGCAATACCTGCTCCCTGGCAAGGATACTCATTATCGAAAGCTGCTGCTGGAAGATTATGAAGGTTAATTATATGAGAAACGCTTTCGCCGTCCCTGCATTGCGGATTTCGCCCAAAAACAGATATAGTATACTTCCCTTTTGGTAATGAGGCCGGAAATAAATAGCGGAATGCATTATCAGGGACTGTGGTTTCAAAATTCTGACTAACCCCTTGCCCTGATACATTCCATATGTATTTCCGGGCAAAAGGGATCGGCTCCGTGCTGAATTCCGCTGAATTCCCGTCGCAAACATCGTGTGTGCCGGTGATAAGTCCCGATGAAGGCCTTAGTTTGAGTGTGACAGGCAAGTTCAGAGCAGCATCAGTAGGCAAATACCACCAGGTATTAATTGTATTGGTATCTCCTAATGAGATATTATTCTTCCAGTTCCATGCATGACAACCTGAAACGGGGCCACTCCCGGAATACAGGCATCCGTAGGTCAGGTTGAAAGTTGGCAATTTATCAGAAGGAAGCTGAGTATCATCCCAGAAAAGCTCCAGCCTGGTGGAACCTGAAGCGGGCACCGGTCTTTGGATATCCACTTTAAAGCCATTGGGATTATCCTCCACATCATACAGGGGAACATTGGAAAGGCCATTGATAAAACGTATCCGGGACAATACTTGAGTTCCGTTTTCAACGGGAATTCCGTGCTGGTCCTTCCCGTCCCAGGCCGGCAGCAGAATATTAAAACCGGGTTTAACCGCGTATGTGAGTTTCACATCTTCGGGTGCAATTGAATTAGGATTATAAGGAGGGACATCAATCAATATTTCAATATTTCCCGCTTTACTCACATCAGCGGCAAAAGTAATAACGGTGTCACATTCCAGGTTCATAATTTTCAGATCGTTCATCTTGCCGATATGACCCGAAGGGAAAACCAAGGAGTCAGGATCGTTCAGAAAGATTTTATACTGCGGTTTCACGGTAGCATTTCCAGGAATAGACCGGCGCCTTGAATTCCAGGAACCTGTGGTTGAGCATCCCCATTCGTTACTGTAGATGTCCCATACACCGCCGGCCATGCCGTTGCAATCGAACCGGGTCACAATGCTGTCGCTGGTATAAATATAAAACAATGAATATGTAGCGCTTATTGCTGAAGAAACACTTCCCGAACCAAGTTGCCATGCTTTGCTCCACAAACGACCTGGAATAGGTTCAATCCCCTTTGCAACTGTAATATCAATATATTTGAATATGCGTGTCTGGTTTTTTACGAAAGTCGGGATTTGAAACTCAACAACATAATCCCCTTTCATCAAAGGCTTGATTACTAAAGGTGTATATCCATCCGGGTTAGAGCCATCAATATCAGGGCCCTGATCAACCTGGTTGCGGGTTTGGATAAAACCATCGTCCCCCTGACCGGGCATTACTTGCAAGCCAAATCCCGCCACAACATTGCCTGCCGGATCTTTTACACGGTAACGCACGTCATTATAAACAGTATCATGAAAGTAATCGCTGATATGTCCGAAACCAAGGTAGATTTTCTCAGTTGCAGGATTGTTGATCCGGATATTCAGCCTGAAATCTTCCTTACAATCCATTAAGGCAAAAGGAATCCTGAATTCCTGGTCATTTTGCAGCAGCACAAGTTTACAAACGGAATTCGGCGGAGCGTTAAGTGGTTCAAGTTGTTTGGTGCCTTCACCCCATGCCGTACCTCGAAAAACAAACACTAAAACAGGAATATAGAATAACAGCAACCAACTTTTAAAGTGCCTGGCAAATGTATGTTTTCGATATCCGGGAGATTGGCTCATAATAAGATGAAACTATCATTTCACGACTATTGTTCATCTGTTACGCAAAATGTCTGATTCAGTCCTTAAAAAATTGCTTCAGTTACAAATTTATTGAATTTTCAGGCATAAGGCGCGAAAGAGTTTATTTATTATCGGCCAATTCGATCGGAACCGTTACAGCATATCGGATCCGGGTTTGATTTTGCGGCTGAGAGTGTCAATCAATTCCATCTATCGATAAGTTATCAACGGCTCTTACTTCTCCAGGCTTCATATCACCCAGGTGAATATTTCCAATTCGCACCCGCACCAGCCGTAATGTTGGGAAACCGGCAGCAGCCGTCATTTTGCGCACCTGGCGGTATTTACCTTCGGTAAGTGTTATCGAAACCCAACTGGTCGGGCCATGGCGATCGTCCCTTATTTTACGAGTTCGTGGGGCAAAACCGGGATCGGTTTCAAGCCGGGAAACCTTGCAAGGCATGGTTTGATATTTCACATCACGAATTCCGATTTCGACGCCTTGCTGCATTTGTTCAATGGCCTCATCGGTAATAAGCCCATCCACCTGGGCATAATACTCTTTTTCAATTTTCCGGCTGCGGATGTACTCACTCACCTGCCCATCCGTGGTGAGCAACAGTAATCCTTCGCTGTGTTCGTCGAGGCGACCGATTGCCATGGTGCTTTCCGGAAAATCGTATAATGAACCTACAAGCTTTTTCTTCGGCAACTCACAAACAAACTGGCAGAGATAGCCATAGGGCTTGTGATGTATAAAATGCTGATGCTCAATCATGAAATCCTGGTTAATATCATATAATCATGAAAGCAAATTTACCGGCAAGGTTTCCTGAAATTTATAATACTGGTAAAAGAGCCTCTTTGCCAAAAAGAAAAAGCGTTCATTATTGCCTGGATACCAGGATAATGAACGCTCAAAGTTTATCAACTGATTGTATAAATCAGTTAACCAACATTTATAGGTTACTGGATAATTCTTTACCTGGTTTAAACTTTGCAACTTTTTTAGCTTTAATTTGCAATGCTTCACCTGTTTTAGGATTACGACCTGTTCTGGCTTCCCTTGTTGCTACTGAGAAAGAGCCGAAACCTAAAATTTCAACCCTGTTTCCAGCCTGGAGAGTTCCGGTAATAGCCTCATGATAGCTATCAATAGCTTTTTTTGCATCAACTTTTGTCAAGCCAGTAGATTTAGCTACGTGGTCAATTAATTCTGATTTGTTCATAATTTGTGTTTTTAAATGATTGTTAATGAATTAAATTACTAATACTACAATTCAATACGCTTATTTGTACTAACAGTTATTTTAATAAGTTGTTTTAAAAATAATTGTATTTGATCTCTATTTTGATTGATTCCGTATGGTGTAAGCGGGATATATCAAAAAAACGATGCTAAGATAGTAAAGAATACTATGATTAGCACACTCTATTCACTTCTTTTAAGAAATAATATTATTCAGTTTACGAAACGAGTCTGAATCGTAAAAAAAATTCGCCGGATGTAAGCAGGCCAATCAGTACAAGGAACTACCGGCAAAACATCGAAATGCTTTCGGATTAGTTGAACAGATCCAGGCACATCTGATTCTTGTAAACCCGTTCAGCACATTCAACCTGAATTCAAGCTATTTTCATTTTATATCAAATAATTTTATAAACAGCTATTATCCAATCACTTAATTCTATGTTAAGGATTCCCGAAAACTAATTGAACCAAATCAGAAACCATAATATTAATTAACAGCAACGAGTTTTTCCGGAAAAGAAAGAATCATTTATGACCTTACTGCCGAAATCAAAAAAACCGGATACTCCTTCGTTTTACCTTGTTCATCCGTTTTTGGAATTACAAAGCACTGCTGATGTTTTATGTCACTAAATCCGGCAACTTTTAGCTGATTCCCGAGAACGTTGACATCAAACCCCAGGTGTCCGTTAAATCCCTCGCCATGAAATGATCCGTCTTCCGAGTATAAGTCAGCAATTGCGAGATACCCTCCCGGGTTTAATAACTGATTGAATTTAGCAAGCATGGCGTCAATGTCGTTAACATGATGCATCACCATCTGTGTATAAATAACATCAAACTTTCCATCATAATCCTCATGTTCAAGATCATAAAACAAGGATTTCATGTTTCGCACCTGCTGCTCTTCAATTTTTTCCGCAGCGACCTGGGTCATCTCGCGCGAATTGTCCATCAGGGTGATTTCATCAAACTGGTCTTTTAAAGCGAAACTCAGCAATGCGGTTCCGGCACCATATTCAAGCGCTTTCATTTCTTTTTGTAACGGAATAATCTGTCGCATTGCTTTTGCAACAGCTTCCGATCTATCTATATAACGTTGATTTTTATCCCAATCACGGGCTCTGGCATCAAATTCACTCATGGTAAAATATAGTTTGAATAGTTAACGGATAGAAAAGCAAATAGTTCAACATCTTCTTTTCAATTCTGTCCAAAGGTAATTTTTTTAAACTGCCTGGTGACTGAAACGAAGCCGTAATTTAAGATTGAAAAGGAAAATGGCTTAAAATCACTCTTCATCATCTAAATTGATTTCAATCCCTGTTTTCTTTAACATTGATAAGATTAAGCTTTAAATTTAAAATAGAAAATGTTTTTTTGAAATTGACATTAACCTGCCGGATTATGAAACAAGCAATGATCTTCCCGTTATGGAAATAGAGTTTGAAGCCGGATGTGATAATAACTCGTTTATTAATATTGAAAAATTAATTGCACAAATACTTAGCAGGGGTTGTATGATTGAAATATATTCTATTTTTACACATGTTTACCTGAGAACTTTTCCGGTAAATCGGATCCATCTCATTTAGTTATAAATTGTTGTTAATCAGATAATATTATGATCAGCCTCAAAACCAATTACCTTGGGCTTACCCTGAAAAGCCCGCTGATTGTCGGCAGTTGCGGACTAACAAAATCCATTGAAAACATAATTGATTTTGAAAAACAAGGTGCCGGTGCTGTTGTTTTGAAATCACTGTTTGAGGAACAGATACTGAGTGAGGTGAATTCAACTATGAATATGTCAGAGAAATCCTACCTTTATCCTGAAGCTCATGATTACATTAGCAATTTCAGCCACGAAAACAGTATCGCCAACTATCTGAAACTGATCCGTGATTGTAAGAATGCGGTCTCAATACCTGTTATTGCAAGTATTAACTGCGCAACAGCCAGCAAATGGATGGAGTATGCAGGTAAAATTCAGGAAGCAGGAGCTGATGCTCTGGAACTCAATATATTTATTATGCCTTCCGATCCTGAGAGGACCTCAGCTCACAATGAAAAAATTTATTTTGACATTCTTGAAGGAGTACTTAAGCATGTTAGTATTCCTGTCGCGTTGAAACTTAGTTCACATTTTGCCGGGCTTGCTGAAACTACCCGCAAACTTTCGTGGGCAGGTGCCAAAGGCCTGGTATTATTTAACCGTTTTTACTCGCCGGATATTAATATCGATGATTTTACAGTTTCAACAACAAATATTTTCAGTACACCTGACGAGATTTATACTCCTTTACGATGGGTTGCAATCCTTTCGGAAAATATACAATGTGATATTGCTGCTTCCACAGGTATTCACGATGCAGAAGGCCTGATTAAAATGTTGCTTGCCGGAGCAAAATCTGTTGAAGTTGTCAGTACAGTTTATCAGCATGGTCATGGCCGCATCGCAGAGATGATTACAGGGCTCGAAGCGTGGATGAAAAAACATGATTTTAAACAGCCTTCTGATTTCATTGGTAAAACAAGCTATAAACACGCCGGGAATCCGGTTGCTTACCAACGTGTTCAGTTTATGAAATATTACGCCGGTATCGAGTAGTTATTATAGGCTATGAATAACTTTAGTCGTTAATCCTAATTTTTGAATCGTCAAAAAAATAAATTGAGTATCGGGAAAGATTAACAAGAATAATTTTCGGTATATTAGTACCCCTCCGCCTGTCGGCACCTCCCCTAATTTTAGGGGAGGCAGATATTAACCAACAGAATTGCAATCTGTTAAATTAGTATAAGTCAACTCCCTCCCTGTCCCGATAGCTATCGGGATCAGGGAGGGTCGGGGTGGGTAACCCAAAAAACAAGACTTTTCTGTATCTTTCCCGATACTCATATAAAATAAATTATTGCATTCAAATCTACTTAATACCTCTATCATATTCTTTATCAGGCTTTTAAAGCATACAGCTAAAGGCGGCAAGTGTAAAAGTTCGTATCAATTTAACCCTTCAGCAAATACCCATTTACTGGTACTTAATTAATGTTTTAAACGGTATGGATGTATTAAATCTATAGAAGCAAAAGCCGTTGTGACTTTTAAACTCCCTGGGTCTTGCAATCCTGCTTAGTCCTTTGCCTGGATAAAAATAGCAATATTTAAGATGTTAACATTCCCTGCTCTGTTATTAAATCGGTTGAGGATTTTTATACTTTTGCAATTCCAATCATTGAAACCATGAGCGAGCGCATAGTGCACGAAGGTATAATCGATCATATCTCTTCTGATTCGGTTTTTGTGCGGATTCTGAGCAAATCAGCCTGTGCCGAATGCCATTCAAATGGGATTTGCAGCGTTTCAGAAATGGCCGAGAAACTCGTTGAAGTAAAAGCAAATAATCCCGAATTCATTGCCGGACAGGTGGTCAACGTAATTTTGGATCGCTCACTCGGAAATAAGGCCGTAGTGCTGGGCTACCTGTTGCCATTCCTGTTAATGATTGTTACTCTTCTTATTGCCAGTCCATACTTTAGTGAGTTGCTCTCCGGACTTCTTGCCGTTGCAATCTTAATTCCATATTATCTTCTGTTATCTGTTTTTAAAAACCGGTTAAGTAAAACGTTTTCTTTCCGCATCGAGCTTTCATAATTTTATTCCCGTTTTCAGCATCTCATCGAAAGCGGAATTACAGCATGTAATTTATAACTATTCTACATACAAGCCTTAAAGCATTGTCAACACTGAAGTATGTTAAATTTTAGATATATACGTTTCAAGATTGTGATTGTATCACATTGAATAACAATATTATACGATAAAATCAGATTTCACATTTTCTTTTCGTAAATGTTTTATTGTTTTTACATTTGCCAAGGCCTAACAAAGCAATATTATTTTTATTTAATGACAAATAAGCATGAAAATGAAATTGCCTATTATGCTGCATATTAACCAAATTAATTGTTGATCTGTGAACCAGTTTGTATTATATGCCATTATTGCTTTGGCCGCTATCGGAGTTCTTGCAGCAATAATATTATATTTTGTTGCCCAGAAGTTTAAGGTAATCGAAGATCCCCGCATTGATAAAGTAACCGACCTTTTACCGGGTGCCAATTGTGGCGGATGCGGATATGCCGGTTGCCGTAATTTTGCTGAAACAATAGTAAAGGCAGGCAGTCTGGATGGATTGAACTGTCCTGTTACAGGAAGTGCCGGCATGAAACTGGTAGCTGAAGCAATGGGTCTTG
>JBBSBT010000133.1:0-7602 GCA_038250985.1 Bacteroidales bacterium | reverse complement strand
CCGGTGGCAGAGGTTCTCATTGCCTTAGCCATCTTCACAATCTCTTCGTGTTTCAATTCTGACAAGTCCTCGACCATAATTTGGGTAAAACCCAGTAATGTATTGAAAGGACTACGGAGGTCGTGGGCAAGAATGGCAAAGAACTTGTCCTTTTCGGCATTCACCTTTTGAAGTTCATCGTTTTTTGCCTGGAGGATAAGTTCAGCTTGTTTTCGTTCGTTAATATCCTCGCATTGACCTATAAATCCCAGGAAATCGCCTGTGCTGGAATAGCGCGGGCTTCCATTTTCCTGTATCCAGCGGTATTGTCCATCATTACGAAGCAGACGATACTCAACACTGAATTTCTCCCTTTTGTGAAATGCATCCAGGTAAATCGTCATCCGATGATATAACTCATCAGGATGTATGCAATTGGCAAAACCATTTTCTTTTTCCTGATCAGGAGTTTGTCCCCTGTAATCAAGCCAAACATTGTTGAAATAGTTGCTGTATGTATCAGTTCCGGTAGCCCAAATGAGTGTTTGCCCTGAATCAGCTAATGTTCTGTAATTCTGCTCACTTTCCATCAGGGCTTTTTCTGCCTTACGGTGTGCTTCTTTATCAATGGCATCTTTGAGAGCCCTTTTCAAAGCAAAAGGAAGTCTTCTCAACCTGTCTTTTGATACAAAATCCACTGCACCCGATTTAATGAGTTCCATGATTGTTTCTTCGCCTATAAATCCGGAAACACAGATAACGGGTACATCAGGGCATATTTCGTTACTCAATTTAAGTGCTCTGAATGCATCAAAGCCAGGTACCTTGAAATCTGATAAAATAATATCGTATTTGGTATTATGTAATGCTAAAATAAATTCGCTTTCTTCCTCAACACGGGTAATATTTGTAGTATATCCTGCCTTGGCTAATTGATTGCAAATTAGTTCGAAATCCTCAATGGAATCCTCAATTGACAATACATTTAAAAGTTTGCCGGTATTCATTTTGTTATTAGTTAAGGCAATATTCTCAATAGAGTTCAGAAGTATTAAGTTCAGGTTTTCGAAAAAGTAAAGATATGTTACATTGTGTCAGTATAACCGGAGCTTTCAGTGTTATAGATCAGGTGTTCAAAATTATGAACCCCGGATAACAAATAGTATGTTATAAGGGCCAAAAATCAAACTTGGTCGAAAGCACAAAAGAAATTGATTGAGAGATGCCGGGCTTTTCTGATAAATTCCCTTATCTATATAACGCAGAGAGTGATGATATGTTATAGATTTCATACGATTTCGGGCAAATTTTATTCTCAGTGCAGCATAAGCTCTCCTTTCCCAAACTACAGCTCTACCCGCTTTCCGGCCTCAACTGATTCGTTAAAGTCGAACTCCGCTGCCGCGCGAACTCTCTCACCGCAGGTGATCCTTTCGTGTAGTTTTATAAATCCACAAAAATAACATCGTACTCATTCCAGGTAAAAACACCAATCCTCCTGATAGCAATCGGGACCATCACAGCAAAACTTACAAGTCCTGGCTTAAAGAAGTTCTTAGAACTGAAATTGTCCTTATTAGTGTATAAAACAAATATTTTCACCGGTCCATCACTTCCTCGTGCTCAATTTGAGTAATTTTACCCGCAAATCAATATTTGAAACCTGATCCGTTAATCTATGAAAAAGCAATCACTGCATACCTATATATTTTTAATAGCTGCCCTGTTTATATTAAGCGTTGTTCAACCACTTTCGGCACAAACAGTTAAGCTCAAACTGATTGAAACGAGCGATGTTCACGGTTCGCTTTTCCCATGGGATTTTATTAATGATAAACCCTCAAACACTTCGTTGGCCCAGGTTTATACCTATGTCGAAGAACAGAGAGCTGATAAAAGCCAGTCGGTAATTCTGCTTGATAACGGTGATATACTTCAGGGACAGCCTTTGGTGTACTATTATAATTTCGAAGACACGAAATCAGAGCATATTTGCGCCAGCGTTATGAATTATATGAAATACGATGCAGCTACCGTCGGGAATCATGATATTGAGCCGGGGCATCCTGTTTATGATAAAATTGAGAAAGAATTCAAATTCCCCTGGATGGCTGCTAATGCTGTTGATACCAAAACCGATCAACCCTACTTCAAACCCTATACAATTATAAATCGCAACGGTGTAAAGATTGCAGTTCTCGGGCTTATTACACCGGGTATTCCCATGTGGCTGCCTGAGAAAATATGGAGTGGAATTGATTTCCGGGATATGGTAGTGAGTGCTAAAAAATGGGTGGAAATTATCAATGAAAAAGAACATCCTGATGTGCTGATCGGCCTTTTCCATGCAGGAGTTGAAGCCGGCTACGAAGGGCAAAATGCCGATTTGCCAAGGAATGAGAACGCATCGCAGCTGGTAGCCGAACAGGTTCCGGGATTTGATGTGGTATTTGTCGGACACGATCATCATGGCTGGAATTATACGGTGAAAGATCCGGCCGGGAACAATGTTTTGATTCTCGGAACATTAAATGCCTCCCGCACGGCCACAGCAGCAACCATTGTATTAAATAAAGATGCCGGAACAGGAAAATGGGAAAAGGAAATCAGTGGAGATATAATTCAAATCAATAATTTTAAACCTGACGAAGCCTTTATGACCGAATTTGAACCTGTTATCAAAAATATTAAAGCCTATGTGGCCAAACCAATCGGTGAATTTACCGAAACCATTTCAACGCGGGAGTCTATATTTGGTGATTCACCGTTTGTTGATCTTATTCAGCGCATTCAACTGGATTTAACCAATGCCGATGTTTCGTTTGCAGCGCCTCTTTCGTTTAACGCCGAAATTAAAAAAGGAGAAGTTTATGTAAGGGATATGTTCAAACTGTATAAATTCGAGAATCTACTTTATACCATGAAAATGAGCGGACAGGAGATCAAAGATTACCTCGAATTTTCCTATGGACAATGGTTTAACCAGATGAAAAACGCTGACGATGATCTGCTCAATTTCAATCGCGACGAAAAGGGAAATTATATTTCATCGCATGGAACACCACAGCTTGTTGCAAATTATTATAATTATTCATCGGCTGCAGGTATCAAATATACCGTTGATGTGCGTAAACCTGCCGGTGAAAGGATATCCATTGTTTCCATGGCTGATGGCAAACCTTTCGATTTGAAAAAGACTTATGCCGTTGCGCTGAACTCCTACAGGGGCAATGGCGGAGGCGGGCATTTAACGCTGGGGGCTAAAATTCCGAAAGATGAAATTGCCGGAAGAATCATCAATTCAACTCCTAAGGATTTGCGTTACTACCTGATGAAATGGATTGAAAAGGAGAAAGCCGTGAATCCGGAAGCATTGAACAACTGGAGTGTTATTCCACAGGATTGGTGGGTGAAAGGGAAAGAAAAAGATGCTAAACTGTTGTTTAAAGAAAAGACAACTGATTAATCATCAGTCATTTATTCTCCCGAGAACATTTTAGTCAGTCTTGTTTGCATTTCCTCTGCGCTTACATCTTCTATATGGGTTGTTATCATCCATTTATATCCGAAAGGGTCCTTCACTTGTCCGACACGGTCACCATAAAATTCATCTTTCACAGGCATTATTATGGTTGCTCCTGCGTCAATTGCTTTCTGAAATGATTTGTCAACATCTGTTACATATAAACCAAAAGTCATTGGGTTGCCACCAAGTGTTTGAGGGCTTTTCGTTCCCCATTCAGGGTTTTCCTCAGCCATCATTAATAATGAACCTTCGATTTCTATTTCTGCGTGTCCGATAGATCCATCGGGCATAAGTAACCGGAGTTTTTCTTTTGCATCAAATGCTTTTTTGTAGAATTCAATTGCTTCGCTACACCCTTTAATATTTATGTAAGCATTTAAGGTGTTTGCTCCCTGGTATATGTGTGTTGTTTTCATATATTTATGTTTAAATTTATTTTAATGCATTTAATATTCTTCGCTAACTAAAGCTAAAAGGGAGGATTCAAAAACACCTTTGTTTTACCAAAAATGCTCATGCGAAGTAAATCAGCCTGCCTTTTGCCAAAACCAATGTAAGTGTTTGATGCTTTCTGCTTAAAGTTTTCAGTTATATTTTGGATCAAAATCCACAATCCATTCGATACCGTATTTGTCGCGGAACATCCCGAAATAGGAACCCCAGGGACTGTCGCCAATAGGAACTTCAATATTTCCGCCTGCAGAAAGACCGCTAAATAACCTGGTGGCTTCTTCACGACTTTGTGCGCTGACAGATATTTTAGATCTGTTTTCATTTTCATTTACTACGCCCATACTTTCCGGAACGTCATTGCCAATTAAAACATTTTTGCCAACAGGCAAGGCAATGTGCATTATTTTATTTGCATCATTTTCTGCTATCGGAAATTCAGGACTTGACATTTCTTTGAAACGTATAATCAGTGCGAACTCTCCGCCAAATACCGATTTATAAAAATTGAATGCTTCTTCGGCATTTCCGTTAAAGTTGATGTAAGGATTGATGAGTGCCATGATTTTTTTTTTAGGTTGTTTTTTTATTTATTATTCTAAATATCTCAGTAAAGGGTTCGCAATAAAATGTTGCCTTTGTTGGACAGAGTGCATTTTAGTTCGGTTTATAATTATACGGAATGTACCTTTCCCATTTCCAAGGTGTACAAGTATCGCCAATTATTTTTTCCAATAACTCTTTAAAAATCAGTTCTCCATTTGCACTATTCGTCATAATGATTATGGAAATTCCTTTGTCAATAAAATTGATATTGTAATTTCTCCAGGCATCATCGTGGCCCTCTTTGAAAAATGCTCTGCCATATTCACACTTTAAAAGACCCCAACCAAGACCATATGAAAGGTTAATTGATTCATTTTCCATTGTTGTTTCATCCGTAATAGTTGGAAACTGATACTTCGAATTTATTCTGATTTGTGGGGAAATCATCATTTCCCACAGCTTTTTATCCAGCCCTTTGGCTTGCGTTATATTTTCTATAAATTTTGAATAATCTGAAATTGTTGTTACCAATGATCCAGAGGCAACAGGCACTGTCCGTTTTTTCTTTGGATTGAGTTCATCGTTTTCGAGATGTCCAATAGCATAATTATCGTTAAATCTATCATGCCAAATATAACCTGTTCGGTTCATTCCAAATGGTTCGAATATTTTCTCTATTGCCAGTTCCTCAACGGTCTTTCCTGTTATTTTTTCTTCTACTAATTGCAATAATTTTAGTCCTTCGCCAGAATAGGCATATCGTGAGCCAGGTTTAAAATATATTTTCATTGATCCTAACGTGTCTGTTTCTCCAGTCCTTACGTTAATCCATCTTGTATTTGGTAATCCAGTAGTATGGCTTAAGCACATTCGTGCAGTAATCAATTTCCATTGGTCATCCTTTTCAAGTTCAGTATAATCTTTATATTCAGGAATTGGCTTGTCCAAATATTCATATAATGGTTTATCCAGGTCCAGTATTTTATCCTGAACAAGTTTTAATGTTAAAAACGCAAAAACGGGTTTACTAAAAGATGCAGCGTACATAACCGATGAAGTATCAAGTAGCTCCTTTTTCTCTTTATTTTTATATCCATACGCTTTTTCATAGATAATCTTTTTGTGGTTTAAAATTCCAAGACTTAAACCTTGTACATTGGCTGTGTCCATAAGTTTGGCGACAATTCTGTCAATTTCCGTGGTATTTATTTTTGAGCCGTCAAGTCTTTGAATTTCCTTGTTCTGGCCAAAAATTGGATTAATCACGAAGTAAAGACCAATTAAAATTAGATTTCGTTTTTTCATTGACTATCGTTTCTTGCATTATGCCCAATATCAGTAAACGCAATGGCACACATTTTTCACTAATCAGCAATCTGGTTTTACATTCCGTTCATTTATCCTGGTATGAAAAACCTTGTACAAATTGCAACCAACGGTTAGGCAATAAAAGCAGTGGTTCAAATTAGAATAGAGAGATGATTCCAGCAGAAAAGCAGAAGTAGATATCAATTAACCGTGCCGTGCAGAGATTTTAAAAGCTTGTAGCGTTAAGCTTAATCGTTTGATAATGTGAGAACATGGATGGTTTTAAAATGTTCATCTTTAACAAAATAATAACAATAAATTATACCAAACCCTTATGCCTGGATGATTTGAGCTACACACCACTTAATAATAGAAGATAATCCGGTATCGTGTTCGCAGACTCAGCATAACAATAGTTTTACTTTTTGAACACCAGGAAAAACCGGGAATTGCCCGTCACGCGTCGGTAGGAAGACGCGCCAGCCCGGGGAGTTTAAAAAAGGTATTAAATTATTTTTCCCCATAAATAACCAGAGCGCTTGAGTCTAACCTGATATTTCCGTCAGGATATTTTTCATTTACCACCTTATAAACTTCGCTCTTGATTTTTTCTTTCAAAGTTTCACTTGCATTGCTGAGTGCAGAAGCAACAGGTGCAGCCACTTCGTTCATCATATTCCAATACACATCTGCAGTTCCGCATTTAAGTTTGCCATTAACTTCCTGTTCAGAAGTATTTTTAAATCCGGCCTGTAGAAATATGTTCTGAATGAACCCGCTTTTTGCGCAACGAAACATACCGGGTGCTCCTGGTGGTGGTACAGGTAAATCCATATTCTTATTGATGGAACTACTGACTGCTATAACCCAAAAATTCTTTTCAGGCACATTCCACACTGCTGTTGCAACTCTGCCTCCAGGCTTCAGAACACGCATCATTTCTTTGGCAGCTATCAACATGTCGGGGAAAAACATAAATCCAAAACGACAACTTATTGCATCAAACGTATTGTCAGGGAATGGAAGGTCACTAACATCACAAACCACGGTTTCAATATTTGTTATCCCCATGCGGGCCGCATTTTCCTTAGACATTTCAATCATATTTTCGGCAAGGTCTGTAATAACAACTTTGCCTCCGTTTAGCTTTTTTGCAATGGTAAGTCCGGGTTCTCCGGTTCCTGATGCTATATCCAATACAATTTCTGCATCTTTCGGATTGAGTAAACGAATAATTTCATTACCCATTGGTTTTGCAAAGCCCTTCAGGAGACAATCCCATTTTTGCCAGCCAATGGCAAACTTGTTCCATGTAGCCCTCTGCTGTTCGCGGATTTGTTCAAATTGTGGTTCCATATCGCTTTTTGTAAATGTGGATGATTCCGGATTAATTACGATTCTAAAAACTAACACATATAACAATCTATATAAATTAAATGTTTATCAGTTCGGATATAATCATAGTTTAAAATTGCTGAGTTTAAAGGGAGGGGCTCAAAGCTTGTTGAAGTTTGATTTTAACTCGCCGAAGTTCAGGGAAGGTAATAGTGACCAATTTATGATTGGGAAGATCAGGGGTGTTGGAAGGCATCAGGAAGGAGAGTCGCGCCAACGGGGGTAGTAATTTAGATCATCAAAGCAAAACTTACAAAGTAGTCTCCTCCTGCATTATGGAATTTGTAATTACGACTTATATAGCAAATTTTAATCGAAAGAATTCCCCGAGGCTCTGCCTCTGGGTTCCTATTTCACCTCTCCTTGAGGAGAGGTGAAAACTGTTCACAACAGTTTTG
>JBBSBT010000132.1:0-7610 GCA_038250985.1 Bacteroidales bacterium | reverse complement strand
TTCGAGAAGATTTTCCGTATGCCACTGCTCCAGCATCAGTAGAAATGGAAAACGGGTTAAGCTTTTGCCTACATCGCTAAAATCAATAGCAATATTCTTTTTTTTGTTAAAGCGGATGTTTATGGTTTTGGCAATTATCCCGGCTTTGATTGCTTTCTCAGCCAGGCCCATTTGCTGAAGAATTTCCAGGGTGCGGGCATGAATAATCAGCGCGCCGGAATAAATTGCCGGAGAAGCTTTCTTATCAATAATTCTGAATGAAATTTTATGTAGTGCCAGTTGACAGGCCATCATCAGACCCGCGGGTCCGGCGCCGGCAATAAGAACATCGACAGAAGATTCATTTTTTGACACTGACAACGAGATTTATTTAAAAGTTTTCGCCACCACAAGGTACCGGAAAGCCCATTTCCAACGAATGGAAAAGTCTTTTAACCCTGCTCGATGAAGTAATTTATCCAGTTCCCTGCGTTTAAATGCCCTGATAACCGAAACCGGTCCATCGTGCTTCGACAGAGAAGATCCGTTGAGTATTCTTGTAATGAGCCACACACCATAATATGCAATCGGGTTCCTATGCAGGTCGTTGATAACAAAACCTTCAGCAGCATAGGCTTTCAGGCACATAAACAAATCATGCAACTCTTTGTCATTCAGATGATGGCAAAACAAAGAGCAGTGAACCACATCTACACTGGAGCAAGTCTGAAGATAATATTTATAATCGTCTGTTATTCCGGTAATTTCAGGGAATCCTGAGCTATGTTCTTCAAGGTATTTAATAGCATCCGGATTTTTATCCACACCGGTAAGTCGAACCTTGTACTGGTTTGCACGGGCCCATTTTGCAATATATTTTAGTACATCGCCACTGCCGCAACCCAGATCAACAATATGGTAAATTTTCTGCCGGTCGGTCATCAGCCGTTTAATTCCTTCCATGGAAATTGCATGACCACCTGTGTTCCGGTTCATTCTATCAAGCTCACCCAGGTTTTTATGAAGTAACATTGCGGGAATATCAGGAACATCCATCAATTCCGACTGTCCGGATCGATATTTAAACGAAACCATTGCATACTAATGAAGCAGTTTCAATACTGATGCCTGGTCCAAATCCTATTGCTAACACATTTTCGCCATCCATTGGTTTTTTATTAAATATTTCGTTTAAAACAAACAGGATTGTAGGCGACGACATATTCCCATAATTACGGAGCACATCGAACGAGCAACTCAGTTCGTTGTTTGTCATCTCTAATTTCCGCTGTATGGTTTCAAGTATTTTTTTACCACCCGGATGGACTGCCCAATGTTGAATTGTGGCTTGTGTAATATCCAGTTTTACTGATACCAGTTCCATCAATTGTTCCAGTTCTTCGCCCAGGAATTCAGGGATTCCGGCATCCAGTATCATCTCAAAATTTACAGGAGTAATATTCCATCCCATTAAATCTTTCCCTCTTTTTAGAAGCAACGGGCACAAACCGGTCAGGGTAAAACCTTTCAGATTCCTGGCAGTTGCCATGTCGTCGGAAACCATAATTACAGCAGCAGCCCCATCGCCGAAAATAGTATTCGAAAGCAGGTTATCGCTGTTGCTTTTCGGCTGGAAGTGCAGTGTGCAAAGTTCGACACATACCACAAGCACTCGCGCATCAGCATGCGATTTTACAAGACTGTCAGCAATTTTCAAAGCAGGGAAAGCCGCGTTGCAGCCCAGGAAGTTAAGCGAAGTACGAAAAGTATCAGAAGGCAGATCCAATGCCTGAAGCAGGTCAGCATCAATACCCGGTGCATACAAACCGGTGCAGGTGACTGTTATAAGGTGTGTGATCCCGAAATCACGAACAGAAGTCTGAATATTGTCAAATGCCTTCTCCACAGCCTTAACTGCTAAAGGCAAAGCATTCTGTCTAAATACATCCATTCGTTCCGACACATCGGGCAATTCGTGGGTAGCGGGAAAAAGCATTCGTTCGCCTGATCCGGTAAAATCGGGAATTGATGAATGCCGGGTGTTTATACCACTTTGGTGGAACAATACTTTAAGCTTTCGCGAAGCAACAGCATCCTGGTAAGCTTCCTGCATAAAACTCAGGATGGTATCCTGGCTTGACGCATAATCAGGCACAGCAGTTCCGATTGAAATAATTCTGCTTGTATCAGAACCAGTTTTCATAACGATTCAGTATTAATATTAAAAAATAAAGGTTCATAATAACAGAGGTCAGCATATTCATAGCCATGGTATTATCGAAATCAGCATTTTGTGTATTCTTCCGTACTTTTGCAAACCAAACACTCAACCGGTACACAACAGGAAGCATCATAAACAGGAATATTACCAGTGCAACTGGTTGGTTTTTCATATTGAAATAATAGAAAAGCAGAAAAGTAGCAATTGCATACAATATACCTGAAAACACGAAAGTGCCTGTATAGCCAAGCTTGTAACTTAATGAAATTACTCCGTCGTTTTTATCAGCTTCGTGCTGATAAATTTGGGTTAATGGGTATATACTTCCGATAAAAAAACTGGAAATACTCATGCAAATAATGGAACTGACTGAAAATAATTCTGCCGTGTTAAAATTGTTCATAGCAGCCAGCGACATGAAATAAATAAAGGCACCCTGGAAAATAAAAACAATAAGGAAACCTGTTACCGGATATTGCTTAAGCCTCACCTTCCGGTAGCTATATGCTCGCGACATAATGATAAACACAAGCAAAAGCATTGAGAAATAGACAGAAATAAACAAACCGGCTAAAATTGCCAGAATATCCATCAGTAAAGTCGCATAATAAAGTCTTTCTGTTACTTTAGGCGGATTCCTGATGCCTCCTATACTTGTTTCGTCGCGATCCTGGTGACTATTGTATCCATTGCTGGATGGGAATATCAGAATATGAAGAATCAGGAATGCTAAAATCGTCTTTGGCCAATTAACGAAACTGGCCTGGCTTAACGCAAACAGGAATACAGGCATCAGGAAAAATGAGAATGGTAACCGGAGATGCTTTACCGTATTCTTATCAAACCACGATAAAACAGGCGGCATATATGCGACATTCATTGGAATACGGATTATGTTATTAAGATTGATTTTATTTCAGTTGTAATCTGGCAGTATTGTTCTTGTAACATCAGGTGTAAATTTCAGTTCGGTTTCGATTTTAAAAGTACATCCTGAATTTGCAAAAAACTTTACATAATTCCTTTAAAGTATTATATAATTCACACATTTGAAACCAATATTGATTTGGCTTCTGCAATGAATATGCGACATTAAAGAAATTCGGGAGGTTGAGTTAGTAACCGGTTTTAGCATACAAGATTTAATAAAAACCACGAAGGTCTATATCCAGGCTGAGCAAAAAGGCGGACTAAAATAAGCCAATTCTTGATAAAAAACAAGTCGAATAAACAAAAGTTTTGAATAATCAGTTATTAATCAGCATATTATTTGTAATAGAATCTGCTGTCTCATGATGATAGACGTAAGTTTCTACTTTAGTTACCATAATTATCACTCCACAATTTACAGCCCTGTCGTATAGATCCGCATCTGCACCTACCAGAAGCTTTTTAAATCCATGGAGGGATAATGCTATAATCCTGTCGATAAAAAATGTTCCTCCGATGATACAATCGTGCAGGTTAATCTTTTTATTGTTATCAAACCTGTCGGGTGCAAATGGGTTCCCTATAATTTTTAATCCGCCATGTAAAAATTGTACAGCAGGATTTTGTGTCAATATGGCTTTACGCGATTCAAGATGTGACGGTTTAAATTCATCATCCGAATCAAGGAAGGTGATAAATCTGCCGGTTGCCAATTTGATGCCGGTATTCTTGGTAAGAGCCTCACCCCTGTGAGTTTGCAAATGATATCTTATTTTTGAACAGGATGTAAAGTATGGCAAAACCTGGGCGTATGTATCATCAGTACTTTCATCATCCACAATGATGGCTTCCCAATCGGTTTCGGTTTGTGCGATAAGAGAATCCAAGGCCCTTTTAATAAGTTTTGCCCGGTTATAGGTAGTGATGATAACAGAGAAAAAAGGAGAAGATGTTAATTCATTATCTTTATTTTGCATGTTTCAGGGTTATGATTGAAGAATAAAAACAGGATTATTTTCCATACAAAGCGGTTCAATTTAAAAGCTTATTCTGAGTATAAAAAGTATTCCAAAAAATTGAGTACGGGAAGGAAACAAGTCTTTGGATTGCATTCATTTGTAAAGCAATAAATTTGTTTAGTGGGGGCTTTCGCCCTAATAACACAAATCAATGGTTACAAGCTCGACTACCGTTTCGTTGGTCACGGAAAGAAGGTTGGAAAATAACCGTGTTCATGATACCCATTGTGCCAACCTGACAATTTGTGAAATCCCACTAAACTAAATTTACTGCAAATACCGTTTTTGGTTCCTTTTTAAAAAATCCTGTTCCTCTTGCAAGACTTGGTTATCAAATGTTGTCATACAAAAATAACACTTCAAAACCTACTGCCAATCCATTCAATTTCCCGGATCATACTACCACAATACTGTCCCAGAATTCTGCACTTGACGATGCTATAAGTTCTGCGTTCCCGGTTACATTTTATCTGTATTAAATTCTTGCTACATTTGTTTCATTTAATTTGATTAATAACGAAATATTGCCACCAGCCCTGTTTCAGAAGGCATTTTCTCGGTTGGGAGAACCATCACCACCCCTCCCATTTTTGTTACCAGTTCACCCAAATCATCGAGCAGGTCATCTACTCTCGGATTTGTTAAATCTTTTTTCTGTGTATTTCCCGTCACCAAGTTAGTTACTCTGACTGCAATAATCCGGTCAGCTTCAACAATAAGTGTTTCAACCCGTCCTTCAACTGCCGCTACAGCAACTTCCTTGTAGTCGTCACTGCCTTTGCCATTTGCCCTTGCCTGTTCAAACCGGGCAACCAGGCTGTCAAGTTTAATGTTATACTCCGGTTCCATTACTTCCCAGGCCATATTTGCCAGTTTTTCTGTTGAAACGGACGAAGGATCTATAGTAATTCCTTTCGATATCAACAATGGATTATTGTTTACCTTATGAAAAAGGCTGTGGTGTTCTGGTAATGCGGCAAGTATAAGCGGCCAGCCTGAGGGTTTTGAATAGTGTTCGTTAATTGCATCTGCAACCACATGGAAAAACCTTTCAGCGTCTTTTTCAGTTTCCTCTTTTTTACCACCTTGACCGTGGTGCATGGGCGAACTTCCACTTCCGGTGCCACCATAACTTGCAACAGTCGTATGCTTGTCGGTCAATTTACTACCAAGAGCTTCCGTTATGGTTTCTGGAATATCAGAATTTAGATCAACTTCACTAAGCGAACGCCGGTTGCCTTCAAAAAGACGGATATCATGAAGGGTTAAACACAAAACGTGGAAGTTGTCACCTGATTGCAGATATTGCCGTATTGGTTTGGTATGGAAACTGTCGGCCACCATTGCCAATTCCTCAACCGATTTATGCAATCTGACAACTTTAAACATTCCTTCTGCACTAAAAACAGCCAAACCATTTGATGCATGATTCCATAAACTGTCGTCACTGGCAAGGGCTTCCAAAGGTTCAATATGTTTTTTCACTTCACTGTTTGAATATTTTTGTGAAAGTGATTCTTCCAGTTGTTTGAGAAGATTTTTAAACCTGATTGGATCCTGAAGATTTTCAGGATGACTTTGGTGAGTAGGCATGTAAAGTGAAAGACAAGGCGATTGGTCTATTGCCAGAAGCTCCTGGATTAGTTCATTTGTAAGTAGTTCCATAATAATTTATTCCATATCTCTGTGATGAAAAGTATTGTTAAACTCTTCACGTTCATAAAATCCTTCAACAGTATTCGAACTGTGAATAGTTTTATCTCCCCTGTAATGGCGGATTGTATTTAATTCGTAATTTAAATCAATAACATCTCCCTTTTTGAAGCGTTTGGTTTTGGCAAAGGTTAAGCTATCAATTTGGTTGGTGGTTACCAGCTTGTTCTGCTCATCTAGAGTTGCCATTCCTATGGGAATAATCAGGTGGTTTTCTCCATCCTTGTTTAAGAACTCATGAACTCCGCTACTTATACTATCCTGGTAGGTGTTGTGCCCTTCCTCAATTAAGGTTTTATCTACTTCAACATCAAGGTAAACCACACGTTCGGCAGTTTTATTTACCAGCAAATGATCCACTTTCCCAATGGTGCGGTTATTTGCATCTATTACATCCCAACCCCGCACATCACTATAATTTTCGGCCACTTTGTAACCTGATAATTCGTCCAGATTAAAAAGATTTTTATTTGTATCTGTCATCATTTTATGTTTTAAAAGATTACTAATTCATTTTTTGAAGAAGGTCAGCAGCCTTTGCAAAATAATTTTTAACTGCATCTTTTTGATCAAGCGTAAGAACACCCGGTTTTATTGATTCTGATGCACTTTTTAAAGCTTCTGCTTCAGTTGCCAAAGTTGGATATTTTGCCTTTTGGATGTTTTGCAAAGCATTGGTTAAAATACCAGCAGCTTTTCTGATGTTATCCGCATGTGTTGTTTCATAAGGATCAGTTGCAATCATTTTTGCATATTCCTTTGCCTGTTCTATATCTGCTTCAACATCAAATCCAACCTCATTGGCCTTAGCATTTGTAGCTTCAATTAGTTTTAACAGCGCTTCATTTGTATATGCATGGTCCAGACTCATGTTTTCCTCATTGTTTTCTACAAAATTCACATAAGCCGCAACAGTGCCGTTATTATCTTTTACCCCGTCAGGTTCGTTCGTATTAGTGATGTAATCTGCTTCAGTTACTGCCTCCGTATTTTTGCCGTTATCACGAAATACCAGGAAATATACAAGCAGTGCAACTATTACGAGGCCTACCAATAACCAGGGCCAAATCGTTTTTTTCTGTTCAATCTTAATTTCTGCCATAATAATTTACTTTTAAAGTGTAAAAATATTTATTTGAAAAGAGTGAGTTTTCAGTAATAAATACTGAATGGACAAAGTTCGGAACCTTTGATATGATAAGTGTTACAAAACTTTGGTAAAAGTTTACATCATTCACACATTATACCAAAGTGAATTATTAAATAGTCCAACGACGAATCTGGGATAATGCCGATGGATTGAAGTGTTAGGCCAATCGAGTGTGCGAAGATTCGACTACTACACTTCTCCAATCGGTATTAGCCATTTTAAAATTAATTATTTCGTAAACCTTCTTTTTTTAATTCTTCGGTTATCTTCTCAACGGTTTATCTAAAGAATAATTGGTGGTTTTTTCAATGTAGTACTTCATGATATTTTGTTTTTATTTTTCAATTCATTAATTTGACTATTAATGTCTAACTTTAACGGATTAATTTTCTCTCCCCAGTAAACAGAGGTATGTGGGAATGGTATTTCTATATTATTCTGATCGAAAGCATACTTTAAGCGTTCTCTGTATTCCCGACCTACTGCCCATTGTTCACTAGGTTTAGTTTTTAAACGGGCTTTAATAACAATTGCACTATCCGCAAACTCATCTAAGCCAAATATCTCAATTGGTTCAAGAATTTTGTCCTTAAATTTC
>JBBSBT010000131.1:0-7661 GCA_038250985.1 Bacteroidales bacterium | reverse complement strand
GCTTTGCAGCATCCATGCCAGCAACAACTGGATTACAGTCATGGTAACCCAGAAAGCCTTATTATAGAAAGGGAATAGCAGCATTTTGTCAGCGATTTTCCGCGATTGCTTCACAGTAGGGAAACTGGACTTCATTTCCGGGTCTTTAAACTGCGTATTATTCAGAACGGTATCATTTTTTTCATCCAGACCGGTAAGTGTACCCGGAAGATTATGTGTAGGATGCAGAAAAGCACCACCGCCACCAGCCGTTACAAGTTGATTGATATATTCAGTTCCGTCACTTGTTTTTTTTAGTTCCTCATAACGGGAGTAATGATGCAAATCACCTGTAAGGGTAGCAACTAATTTAAATTTTTTTCCGCCGGTAAGCCCATATTTGTCATCGGTAATAAATACCTGCTCAAAGAATTTAAGCCGTTTATACGAAGTGTTTTTCCGGTCGATTACTTTATATACCCAGGCAGGTTCGGCAGTGCATAGAATTACTTTATCGCCATCCTGCATATGGCTGGCGGCTATTTCCATGAAATAGTCTTTTTGAGGCTGGTCGATGTCGGAGTTGAGTTGCACATCGGTGGCCCATAACCAGTAATTATTTGGAAGTTTGAGTGCATAATAACTCCTTCGTTGTTCGGTTTGCCAGTGGCCTATTCTGCGTTTCTGACAGAATAATTTCAGGAAATTTCCAAGCCCGTCGTACCAGTCGTGGTTGCCCGGTATGGCAAACATTTTGCGACTGATATCATCAATAGGATGATGTTTTTTTGAAGCTGCTCTGAACGGAATTTTAAACCGTGTTTCGTATGCTTCCATGGAAGGTGTTGGGTAAACCTGGTCGCCGCCAAACAGCAGCAACCGGCCGGCGGGTAATTCCCAGTCCGTAATCCCTTCATTCCCGTCACCTGTAAAATCCGGGTTCAATTTTACTTTCAGTGATTGCGACACCAGGTCAGCAACCGTGTAAGTCGAATTAAATCCATCGCCCGTATCGGAAACAAAGTCGATCCAGATTTCTTCAAGCTCCTGGTTATTCTGCTGATCCAGACTGCAATCGATCGGTTTTTTCTCAGGATCAAGCGTGGCCTGCCATTCGCGTTTGTCAGCAAAACTTGCAAAAGTTCCCGAAACCAAAGCCTTGAGTGCTGTTGCGGCTAACTGGCGCGGATCGTACCAGTTGGTCATAGTCGGCTGTTTGTATTTTTCCATGCTTAAAAATAAAAATTAATTTAAGTGCCAGACCCCCTGAGGGTGTGCAGATACTGATAAATTTTGGTGTGCAGACACTGAAGCTAGCCTTGTTTTTTCTCCCTGTCGTCCGAAGTAGGGGTTGCCACTGAACCGCGCAATTTCATTAGTTTATTCAATAAGTCGAACCAGAACGGGGCGCCCAGCGAAAGTGCCAGCGCCGTAATAATCCAACCCATCAATGATTTGAGAATACATAGGAAAAGGCATGATTTACATTCGTATGTGTCCCACTCCAGACCAAGAGAGTGATGAACATCATTGAGATCACTGTTAACAAGTGAAGTTGCATAGGTAAGCATTGAATCTGCCTTAGCTTTCAATTTCTCCGACTTTTCCAGTTTGTATGCTGCTTCCGTTATTGATTGCTCAAGGGAAACAGAATCAACACCGGTATGATTGTTGCTTTTAAGCTGGTCATTAAGTGACCGAATCGCAGCTTTTTGAGTGTTAATATTCTTATCCAGATCAGGATTCGACCTTTCAAAAGCATCAGCCTGCTGCACAAGTTGCTCTCTGAGTTTGGGATCTTTCTCCAGTTTATCGACAATTTTAATTGTATCGACATTAAATACGATGGATACAGTTAATCCTACAAAAAATAAAATAACCTGGGTATACTTTTTATACCAGCCTGAAGCACGGTCCATGGTTTCATCAAACCAGTTTTCGAGATGTTTTTTAAATTTTTCAGAATCACCGTCTGCATCTGCCCAAATAGACTTCAGATAACTAAGCGTTTGGTCATTTATTCCGGAATTTCCCCAGATGGTTGATCTGTTATCGAGCGCTTTCTGTATTAGTGGTTTTGCATCATCGCCTGGCTTAACATCTTTGCCTCTCAACAGGTCAACCAGCACTTTCGAGAATGTTTCCTTTTTGATATAAGCGGGCTTGGCATCTGATTTACCTTCACCAAGAAATAAAATAAGCGGGTGTTTATAGAATTCATGAGAGACCGTATTTGAATCTCCCCCATTTCCCGCTTTTTTAAACAAATAGTAAACGCTTTTAAACCTACTGGCAAATTTTTCCTCATCCTCCAGCATTCGGAATACTGCCCTTTGTAAAATTTTAGCCCTGAATCCAAAACGTGTTGCTATTATTTCCTGTATAGTTGTGATCAGCAGACTATACAGTAAATAGATGAAAACCAAGTCGATAACAACATTTAAGACGACAGAATTTATCATAGTTAAGGGATTATCCAGGCCAATGTTTACGATTCGCTACGTTATCTTTCCGCTATCTTCAATTCAAGGATATTTCAACTCACAACCAGGCTTTCAGGCCTTAAAATTCCCCGTATCCACCCATTCGTTTTTGAGTAACGACCACCAGTCGTCGGCCAGACCTTTGAGAACATACTCATAAGGAAGCCAACCGTATCCATTTTCGCCCCAGCCAGTACTCCAGGAATTACGAATAAGAAATGCACCAGTGGTTTCTTTGGCTCCGGCAGCTGTATTTTTAATTTTCATTTTGTCGTCAAATCCTGCCACAACAATGGCATGTCCGCCTTCTATTTTTTCCCCTTTGGTCGGATAAGGGATTTTACCACCCGAAGTGTTGGATTGTTCAATGGAACTATACACAGTAAAACCAAACATAGATGGGAGGCCTGCAACCAGGTTAGCCTTGATCTGGTGGAGCAGATCCTGGGGTTTTGTGCCGGGAGGATCAAGCCTGTAATAACTTATTGCCTTGAAATTTTCGGCAAATGCATAGCAAAAAGCCGTGGGCTCATCATCAAAATTGGCTTCAACATATGGCCAGTATTCTTCGGGCGGAACTCCGAACAGCACAATCGCTCCCATAGCTGTACGTAAAAAGGCACCGGTATCGCCGGTTTGAATCATGAGGTTTCGGGTAGCTTTGTAAAGAAAAAGCCTGGAAGCATCGGTATGCTTACCAAAGGCCCGGCGCTCAAAATATTCAACCAACCCGACCCCGGCATTTGCAGTACACGAACCAATTTGACCCTGGTCCTCGACAGGCGAAAACCATTGAACCAATGAAACCGATGAAGGCAACGTAATTTTACCAGGTTTGGATGCACCTGTTTTAGTAAGCATCTTTTTAACTGAATCCGTTTGCCCTATCCCTTTCATACGGGTGGATACATTATCGTGTTCTATGGTCATGTCCCTGAAATCAGGATAATCAGGCAACCACCCCAGACCTAATCTTCTGCGAAAAAAAGTATTCATATTCTGTTATTTTAATTGTTAAACTCTGATTATTTTTAGGCTTTCTGAATCAAGTCCGGGAAAGAAAAAATGTCCGCATTGGAAAATGCTTGCCAGTCACTGAGAGGTAAATCCATATCTACAAAGCACCGGGGATCATTTTGTTTGAAGAAGCGGCATTTCCCCTTTTTATCAGATTCTCCATTCAAGATTAAAACACAAAACATCAAAGTTACAATTACATAATACCCTTTCGCAATAGCACAAACGTGTCATTTTTCAAGTCCAAATATTTACAATTATGAACTTTTAATGTCTAACTGCGTTCTTATGTATATTTTAAATGTACTTGTGTGTTCCATTATTTCTGAATCACCTTTAAACGGTCATATATTCTAGTAAGCTTTATTGTGATTAATTCCAATGGATTCCTGTTTTTATCTGCGGACAGTTTCAGAATAGAGGTAGCAATCTGTGGTTTTGGAGTTTCTAGTTCCCTTTGATTTCAGCTGCAATTATTTGATGTTCAACTCTGCTCAATTAATGCATTTCAATATGAAAACCGAAACCGATACTTTTACATTTTCCAGTACATCCCAGGTGGTAAACACTGAAATCAAAGAAGATTCTGAGCTTTCGCTTAAAGGGAAAACATTAAGCCAAACAATTCACGATAACAATTCAGAACACTTTTTCGAAAAATGTCTTGTTGATTCTTCCGGAAAGCAGTTTGCATGCAAGCATGAGCAATGCCTGGAATTATGCAGCTGTATTAATAGTGAACTACCTGAAAAGAATCGGGGTTTCCATGCCCTGCATTTTTATCCGGAAGACAGAATGCTTTGGTGCGATGAAATTATACCCGAAATTCAAAAATATATAGATTTGATTCCTAGGGATGAACTTCCATTGTACCGGTTTTCATTTAACCACCGTTATATCCGTGAGGATGGGGATGTTTCGCAGTTTCTTCATGAAGGAACTCTTGCTTTCTCAGATGAAAATTGCCACCCGGTGATGAACCTGAAAGTGTTTACCGAAATTGGCGATATAAAAACCGACGATACCCTTGTGCTGACCCTTTTCAGGTATTCTGTTGATAAAGGCTATCAAAAGGCCTTTAAAAAAGTATATGGTGAAACGCAGAATGGCCAGTTATCGCTGCGGGAAAGAGAAATTATAAAACTTTGTCTCGAAGGCCTCACCAGTAAGATGATTGCTGACAAACTTAACCTGAGTGTGCATACAGTTAAAAATCACAAGCGGAATAGTATGGAGAAAACCCTTACTCATAATATTGCTGAACTAATCAATTTATGTATACGGAGTCGCTGGCTCTAACTTTATATGATTAACACCTGATATACGGGTTCATTTCCGGCTTGTGGCTCCGAAGGAATCTGACAGGATAAAAGAGTAAGGACGGATGGTCTTGTGACCATCCGTCCTTACTCTTTAAAACTGGTATTAAAAGAATAACTTTCTGCCTGTAATAATAGCTTGTATTAAAAAATTACTCTTAATATCCGGCCGCCTGTCCATCCTTGCGTGATTCGGAAGCCCCGAAATAAATTTTTCGCAATGCATCATACATGATGGCCTGGTAACCGCCGTAGTCGCCAAAAGTATATCCTACCTTATGGCCCATTTGCATCAGTTCGCGGATAACCTGGTAATCGAACCCGCTCTCCAGCTGAATTTCGCCCTTGCCGGGAGTTCCTGTGCCGGTAGGATCGCTCCCCCCGTTATGGTTTATACGCGGGGCATCTCCTGCTTCCTGCAGGTTCATTCCAAAATCAATGAGGTTCATAACGATCTGTACATGACCCATAGGTTGAAAATCGCCGCCCATAACGCCGAAGCTCACATAAGGAACCCCGTTTTTTGTAATAAAACAAGGGATAATGGTGTGAAAAGGACGTTTGCCCGGTGCAAACGTATTGGCATGATCCGGAGTTAAATCGAAAAGCTCACCACGGTCCTGTAACATAAATCCCAGGCCCGGCGGAACCATTCCTGATCCCATTCCCCGGTAGTTGCTCTGGATAAGCGAAACCATATTGCCTTCACTATCAGCAGTTGTAAGGTATATTGTGCCTCCTTCCATCGGATCACCTGCTTTGTAGATGCCTGCTTTATTTTCGTCGATCAGTTTACGGCGTTGCTCAGCATAGGATTTGCTGATCAGTTGCTGAACAGGCACTTTGGCAAACTGCATATCAGCATAATATTTTGCGCGGTCCTCAAAAGCCAGCTCTTTAGCTTCCGTAAAAAGGTGTATATGCTTTGAACTCCCATACGGAATTTTTGAGAAATCATAGCCTTCGAGGATATTCAGCATCTGGAGCGCGGCAATTCCCTGGCCATTCGGAGGCAATTCCCACACATCATAGCCCCTGTAATTCGCCGAAACGGGTTCAACCCATTCGGAATGATGCGATGCGAGATCCTCATAACTCAAAAATCCTCCCTGCGACTTTATAAAGTCAGCAATAATATGTGCATTTTCGCCTGTATAAAAAGCATCGCGTCCCCCTTTTGCAATTTTACGATAAGTATTGGCCAGCATGGGGTTTTTAAAAATATCACCTTTCTGTGGTGCATGCTTTCCATCAACCGTATAGGTTTCGAATACATTCGGATATTTGCTGCCCAATACGGCTACTGAATGCCCCATGTAATAGGCAACTAGTTCGGTGACCGGGAACCCATTTTCGGCATAGCTTATGGTCGGAGACAAAAGTTGCTCCATGGTCATTTTACCGAATCGCTTGTTCAATTCAATCCATCCGTCAACACATCCCGGTACACTCACCGGTAACGGTCCAAACGATGGAATGCTTTTGTAACCTTTTTCTTTGAAATATTCCAGTGTCAAAGCTTTAGGGGATCGGCCGGAAGCATTTAACCCATAAAGCTTGCCTGTTTTTGCTTCGTAAACGATGGCAAAAAGGTCACCCCCAACACCAGAACCTGTGGGTTCCATGAGGCCGAGCGCAGCATTCGCTGCAATAGCCGCATCAACAGCTGAGCCGCCGTTTTTCAGAATATCAAGCCCGATTTGTGTAGCCAACGGCTGACTTGTGGCTACCATACCGTGCTGCCCGATTACTTCGGAACGGGTGGCAAAAGTTCGGCCCGTAATGCGGTCCTGGGCTGTACTGTATATGCTTAGCAAAATACAAAACCCGAGGGATAAGGTTTTAACCATATAGCGTGTTGTTAGAAATTCATCATTAGATTTCAAAGTCCGGAAGGTGATTTTTATTTATCCGATTCCAGCCAAAGATACAATCTAAATTTAAAACACAACATATACATTGGTGCTTTATTCTAATATCAGATCCGGTCTGAAGATTCTTTGGGATCTATCAATTTAAAATGAATCTTTAGCTGTTATGTCGTAACATTCATCACTTTAAGCTGGTGATTAATGGATTCCTGGTGAATGGCTTTAAACAACTGATCGATAAATTCCTCGCCAAGGCCTTTGTTAACTCCTTTCGTTGCCACTTTCCTGATTATTTCTTCCCAGCGCTGATTTTGCAGAATCGTAATATTATTATCTTTCTTAACCTTGCCTATTGATTCGGCTACCTGCATGCGTTGTTCCATAAGGTCGAGAAGCTGATCGTCGAATATATCGATCTGGGTCCGGAGAGCTCCCAGAACATCCAGGAATTTGCTGTCTTTCGAAACCGGCTGACGTAACACCAGCTTGTCGAGCAATTCGAGCAATGCCTGTGGTGTAACCTGCTGACTTGCATCGCTCCATGCGTTGGCGGGATCAATATGTGATTCGAGCATCAGTCCGTCGTAATTCAGGTCCATGGCTTCCTGGGCAATCTCGTATAAATAAGCCCTGGCACCGCCGATATGACTTGGATCGCAAAGTAGCGGCAATTCAGGAATGCGGAGACGAAGCTCAATGGGGATCTGCCATTTGGGCTGGTTGCGGTAAGCCGTTTTTTCGTATGCCGAAAAACCGCGATGAATAGCTCCAATACGTTTTATACCGGCGGCATAAAGACGTTCGATGGCACCGATCCATAATTCGAGGTCCGGGTTAACAGGGTTTTTAACAAACACCATTACATCAACCCCTTTCAGCGCATCGGCCACTTCCTGCATGGCAAATGGGTTTGCGGAAGTACGGGCGCCGATCCAAAGAACATCAACACCGAATTTCAGAGCTTCGTAAACGTGTTTTTGAGTGGCTACTTC